>JAJCXU010000624.1 GCA_029263275.1 Ilumatobacter sp. | reverse complement strand
GGCATGGGGTGCTTGGGGGGCTGGTGGGGGCCGCGGCGGGGGTTCTTGGCCCCGCGCGGCGGCCCCCCCCGGCGGCCGGGACCCGTTGTGAAGCAGACAAGAAAGTGCGTGAGGCGTTGCTTATGAATCCTGGCTACCCCGACTACCGCCTGACCGGGGCGATCACCGAGACGGGAGAACAACAGACCATCCCCCTCGACGACTGGTTCACCGTTGACGTGCCGCGCAAGGAACTCAAGGAGTTCTATCGACGCTCCGACGCCAAGGCGTTACGCCACCTGGGGTTGTGGCTTGGCCTGCTCGTCGCAAGCGGAATCGGGGCGTTCCTCACGTGGGGTAGCTGGTGGTCGTTTCCGTTCTTCTCCGTCTATGGCGTGCTCTACGCAGCGAGCAACTCCCGCGCCCACGAACTGTCACACGGGACAGCGTTCAAATCCCGGCGAATCAACGAGATCTTCTATCACCTGACGTCGTTCATGACGTTTCAAGAAGGCTTCTACTTCCGGTGGAGCCACACCCGCAACCACTCACACACGCTGCGCGTCGGACGCGACCCCGAATTCCAGGCGCCACGCCCACCAAACCTGTTCCTGCTCGCAACAAACGTGTTCTTCATCGGCGCAGCCTGGTCGTTAATCTCCACCACGTTCAACCACGCGTTCGGGCAAATCGACGAACAGTCCCGCCAGTTCGTTCCCGACAGCGATCGCAACAAGATCGTGCGGGTCGCTCGAATCTACGTCGCGCTGTACCTCGGCCTGGTCGCATGGTGTGTCGCCATCGGCTCGATCATGCCCGCGATGTTCGTTGTGCTGCCGGGTCTCTACGGAGCGGCGTTCACGTTCTTGTTCAATCACACCCAACACCTCGGGCTTCCCGAAGACGTCCAGGATCACCGGCTCAACTGTCGTACGGTGATGCTCAACCCGGTATTCGCGTTCCTCTACATGAACATGAACTACCACGTCGAACATCACATGTTCCCGATGGTGCCGTTTTACAACCTGCCTGCGTTCCACGAGCGCATCAAGTTCGACTGTCCACCCGCCTACCGGGGCCTCACCGACACATACGCCGAGATCATCCCGGCTCTGCTCAAGCAACGTCGCAACCCCGACTACTTCGTTTGGCGAGAACTCCCCGAACACCACGTGGCCCAACAAGGAACATTGCTCCATGGCTGACAACTGGGTCCGGGTCTGCGAGACGTCCGACGTCGACCAGGAAGACGTCATCCGATTCGATCACGCCGAATCGACCTACGCCATCTATCGATCACTCGACGACGACTTCTACGCCACCGAGGGGCTGTGCACCCACGAACAAGTCCACCTCGCCGACGGATTCGTGATGGACAACATCATCGAATGCCCGAAACACAACGGTCGATTCGACTATACGAGCGGCGCCGCTGCGGCATCGCCGGTGTGCGTGAACCTCCAGACCTACCCGGTCAAGATCGAAGGCGACGCCGTCTACATCAACATCCCCGACGACGATGCTGAACTCCGCTGAGCCGATCGTCATCATCGGCGCCGGAGAATCCGGCACGCGCACCGCGCTCACCATACGCCAACTCGGATGGGACGGCCCCCTCACGCTGATCGGCGAAGAGAACACCGCACCCTACGAGCGCCCGCCACTATCCAAACAGCGATTGAGCTCCCCTGACTCACCGGTCGCAACCATCACCACTGCCAGCGAACTACACGATCGCCGGATTGACTTCCTGCAAGGTCGACGAGCCGTCGGCATTGACCGGACCAGCCAGGTGGTCTCCCTCGACAACGACTCGACACTGCCATACGGTCAGCTGCTGATCGCAACCGGCTCACGAGCGCGACCGCTCCCCATCGCAGGCGGCGACCATGCCATCACTCTGCGCCAGATCACCGACATCGAACGCGTGCTCGAAGCGGTGCGCACACCACGGCTGTGCGTGATCGGTGCCGGCCTGATTGGACTCGAGATCGCAGCACAAGCATGGGTACACGGCACCGACGTCATCGTTGTCGAAGCCGCCGACGAGGTGCTGTCGCGGGTTGCCCCGCCAGCCATGGCATCACTGATCCGCCACCGCCACGAACGTTCCGGCGTCAGCTTCGTCCTCGGTACCCAAGCACACCGAATCGGCCGCCACAACGATCAATACATCGTGACGCTCAGCAACGGAACCGCCATCGAGTGCGACCGAGTCATCGCCGCTATCGGATCGATCCCCAACTGCGAGCTTGCGACCGATGCCGGACTCCTCGTCGCCAATGGCATCGTCGTCGACGACCAGCTGCGTTCATCCGATCCGTTGATCCTCTCGGCAGGTGACTGCTGTTCGTTCCCAGCTGCAGGCTCACACGTGCGACTCGAAGCGTGGCGCAACGCCCACGACCAAGCCAACGTCGCCGCCCAGAACCTCGCCGGCTCGCACATTTCCTACGTGACGGTCCCGTGGTTCTGGTCCGACCAATACGACTTCTCAGTGCAGGTCGTAGGCACCCCATCGGCCGGAGCCACCGACGTCGAGCGACACACTCACGATAGCGCCACGTTCGTGTTCTCGCTTGACGTCGACGGAGTACTGGTCGCGGCGAGCGGGCTCGGCACCGGCAGCTCGGCAGCTAAGACGATTCGAGCCGCACAAATGCTGATCGAAGACCGCTGCATCGTCGACCCCGCCGCACTCGCGGATCCAACGGTCTCACTCAGAGCAATTCGAAAGACGGCCACAACGTGAGCGACGTGCAATTCGGAACCCAGCGATTCATCTGGCCCGGCCCAACCCTCGGCGCACTGCGCGACTGCAACCAGATCCTCAGCAATCGTGAGGCCCTGCTCGACCAGCTCGCCACCGACGGCTACCTACTCATCCGCGGTCTTCTCGATCCACACGCCGTCCAAACCGCACGCGAGAGAATCGCCGAATACCTCGTCGATCACCACGTCGTCGAACACGCCTACCCCGCCGGCGCACTCGCCCTCATTGACGGCGCCAATCCGCCCCGTCTCGGCGGACGACGCGAGATCACCCACGACCCCGCGGTCGGCACAGTCCTCGAAGCTGACGCCCTGGCACAGTTCTTCTCGTTCTTGTTCGACGAGCCGGCCCTCGCGTTCGACTACAAATGGCTCCGCGCCGTCCCGACCGGGCGTGCCACCGGCGCACACTTCGATTCGGTCTACATGGGTCGAGGGTCGAGCCAGCTCATGACGACCTGGATCCCGCTCGGCGACGTGAGCCCCCGCCACGGGTCGCTCGCGATCTGTGTTGGTGCCCACAACCTCAACAGCTACCGACTGCTGCGCGACACCTACGGACGCTCCGACGTCGACCGAGACAACACCCCCGGATGGCTAAGCAGCGACCCACCATCGGTGACCCAAGAATTTGGCGGACGCTGGAGCACGGCCAGCTTCGCAACCGGCGACGTCATCACCTTCGGAATGAACACGATGCACGCCTCGACCACCAATATCACCAACGAGCTTCGCTTGAGCTGCGACGTGCGCTACCAGCCGGCGTCGGACCCCACCGACGAACGATGGATGGGACCCGAGCCCTGCGGCCACATCCAGCACGACTCACCGCCCATCCCACTCGACGTGGCACGCCAACAATGGGGCATCGACCCGTGAGGTACCGACGGTTCGCCAACACCGACTGGGAGGTTAGCGAGATCGGCATCGGCATGATGCCGCTCAGCGGCATGTACTCCCCCATCGACAACAACGACGCCGTACGAACGCTGCTGTACGCCATCGAACGCGGCGTCAACTTCATCGATGCCGCACTGATGTACGGCGCCGGGCGCTCGCACCACCAGATCCGCACCGCGCTCCAACAAGACGCCGGGAACCATACCGTCTACGTCGCCACCAAGGCCGAACCAATCACATGGCCCTCAACCGACGATCACGATCCCGACATCAACCAGCTCTACCCCGCCGGTTACCTCACCAACGAAGTCGACCGCGCTCTTGACCAACTCGGACTCGAACGAATCGACCTGTTCCAACTGCACTGCTGGGTCCCCAGCGGAACTACCTCGCGCGCCTGGCTCGAGGAACTCCACTCCCTTCAGGCAGCCGGCAAAATCGACCAGATCGGGGTCTCCATGCGCGATCACCGACCCGAAGACGGAATCGACCTCGCCCAACAAGGACACGTCGCAAGCCAGCAAGTCGTCTTCAACCTGTTCGACCAACGCCCAGCAGAGAAACTGTTCCGCGTCGGCGAAACCACGGGCACGGCGTTCATCGCCCGCGTCCCATTCGACTCCGGATCACTCATCGGGAACTGGAACCCCGAGACGTACCAACAGTTCGAACCCGGCACGATCCGCCACGACTACTTCCGTGGATGGCGCTTCGACGAAACGCTCAGGCGCGTCGAGCAACTCAAAGAACTCGTCGCTCCCTTCTACCCGACCCTCGCCGAGGCAGCGCTGCGCTACAGCCTGTCGGATCCCGCAGTCACCTCGGTGATCCCCGGCATGGCCAATTCCACCGAAATCGACCTCAACGTCGCATACAGCGACGACTCAACATTCGCACCCGAACTCGCCACAGCACTCAGCGATCACGCCTGGCCCCGCAACTTTTATGCCCCGGACCCAATATGACGACGCAACTCGAACACCTCACGCCCGACGACATTGAACAGGCCCTCGCCGAAAGGTCCCTCGTCTTCATCCCGCTCGGCACAATCGAATGGCACGGCCACCACCTGCCCGTCGGATTCGACGCCATCTCAGCGCACACCATCTGCCGGCGCGTCGCCGAACAGACCGGAGGGCTCGTCTACCCACCCCTCCACTACGGCATCGGCGGCGGCCACGGCCAGTTCCCATGGACAATCATGACCGACGTCGCGACTCTCGGCCCGCTCCTTCGAACCACCGTCCAACGGCTCGCGGACTTCGGACTCAAGCACATCGTGCTCTTCACCGGACACTTCCCCGACGAACAACTCGACCTGATCGCCGACGTCGCCCGCGCCCAAACATCCCACGGGCTTCGCGTCGACGCCTACTCCCCGATCTCACCCGGAACCGAATTGTCCATCGAAGGCGACCACGCCGGACTCTTCGAAACTTCTCTCATGGCTGGCCTCGACAAGGCCCACGTACACCTCGACCGAATTCCCGAGGCGACCACGACCGCGTCAGACCGCAACGATCACTCCGATCCGCTCTACGGCGTCGGCGGACCCGACCCGCGAAACATGACAGACGAAGGTGCAGCAGAACTCACCCGATCCCTCGTCGACTGGATCGTCAACCAGATCACGGCCAACCCACAAAGAGCGTTTGACGACCCGCTCTGAGCGGGGCCTTGCCTGAGGGGTTTCGTGATTTGGGAGTCGGGAGCGACGAGGCAGAAAGCGATACCACCTGAGTCTCTGGGCAGCGGCCAGCTGAACGTCGAGCTCAAGCGCTGCTCGACGCCCGCGAACCACTCGTCGACGTCGCGGCCTACACCGATCAAACGATCGTCCGGGCCTGGCGACGTGCATCTCAGCTCGGACCGGAGATGACCGTCCTACCTAACCATAGTCACGGCGGTGGCGACGGGATCTGGCGCCAAGTCGCTGGGGCTCCTCGACGTCGGCGGCTCTCGTACAAGTGCGTCGTGTTGATTGACCGCGGATTCTTAAGGCCCGTCTTTGCCGATATATGGCCCAAACCGACCTTTCCGAGCTGAGGACGTGAATCGCTCATTGCGGTCGCGCCGATGCCCGTCCAGGCCGATCAAAACGCCTTTGCGTCGAACGAGCTGAGATCGCTCGTATCCGGCAATCTGATCACGAGCGGGCGCTCCATAACGTGCGCCCTTCCTGCCGGAAGACTGTCCCCGAAGTGCCGGTTGGGGCACGCACAGTCTCGGACACGACGATCAGCCCCAGTCCGCTCGTATCGGCACGTCTTCGGCGTGCCTCGGCGCTCAGATCGTCGATCACCGGGCGTCGGGATGGTGGCCCCAAAGCTGACTGAGCCGTGACGGTTCTCGAGGAGCTTCACCGTCGATCGACGCGGAGCGTGTCGAAGTCGAACGGGAGCGACACCCACCGCGCCTCAAGAGTGACGATGCATCAAGCGTGGCGCGGGCAGGGTCAGCCGAACGGCCAGACTGGCGGAGCATGAGTGAACCCGACGACCTCCGCATGATCCTGAACGCTCAGGTCTATGACGTGGCGGTTGAGACTCCGCTTGACCACGCACCCGCCTTGTCGCGTCGTCTCGACAACGACGTGCTGCTGAAGCGCGACGACATGCAAGAGGTCTTCTCGTTCAAGATCCGTGGTGCCTACAACAAGATGGCGCACCTCGATCCGGCCGAACTGGATCGAGGGGTCATTGCCTGT
>JAJCXU010000623.1 GCA_029263275.1 Ilumatobacter sp. | reverse complement strand
GAGCACACCGGCGATGCGGTCCTTGCCTTCGATCGGCAATCCGTGGGCCGGCAGGAGCAGTTCGGGGCCCTTGGCGATCATCTCGCGCAACGCCGCTGCCCACTCGATGGGGAATCGCTGCACTTTCTGCGGATTACCGGCGTTGGGGAAGTTCCAGATGACGAAGTCGCCGACCGCCATCCACTTCTCGTCGGGCATCCATGCCCAGAGGTGGTCATCTGTCTCGCCCCGTGCGTGGTGCAGCTCGATCGTCCGGGAGCCGATCTGCAGCGTGTCGTGGTCGTCGACGACGTGGTTCGGACGTGCCGTATTGCTCGGGATGAACTCGGGAAAGTCGCCCATGCCGAAGTCACCCTTGACGCCACCGAATTGGCGGGCGTTGATCTGCACATTCCAGTCGTTGGTCTCGGCGTATCGATCGAATCGGCGCTCGACGTTGCGATGACCGACCACGGTCATGTCGCCGTACTCGGCACCGAATGCCACGCTTCCACCGACATGATCGGCGTGACCGTGGGTGTACACGATGTGGCTCACGGGCTGCGAGCTCCAGCCCTTGATGGCCGCGACCACTTTCTCCCCAGTGAGGGCGTGCGACGCATCGAACGCAACGAGCCCCTCTCCCGTGTCGAGGACGACGCTGTGGCTGAAACTCTCGACGACCGCGAGGCCATCGCCGATCTCGCTCAGCTCATTGCTCGTGCGGTTGAACGGGCGGTCGGTCAACCCGTTGTCGATGATCTCAGATGACAGTGCGAGGAGGTCGGCCATCAACCAAACCTAGTGACAGCCAGGCGAACGCTGATGACCGGGCGGCGTCTGCCCAGTTCAGGTGCAGCAGGCGTCACCGTCGGCACCAGCTGCGCCGGGCGCGGCTTGGAATTCGACGCTGAGCGATTTGGAGACCTTGCCCTTCGTGGTGATCCGCATCGTCTCGACCATCCCGACGAGTTGTGGCGTGATCAGGATTCGGAAGTCGTCGTGGCGCAGGCGACGATACGGAGCAAGGTTCTTGTTCTTGACGTTGGTGTCGACCGACACCTCAGCGACTTTGCCTCAACCGGTGGGGCGGATGAAGTCGATCGACATCGTGCCGCCCTTCTTCTCCAAGACCTTGCGCGCATCATCGGTCATCTCGATGTCCATCACCCGATTGTAGAGCAGCGCGCTCGACAGCCCGCCGTGTTCCGCGAGTGTTCCGATCTCATCGCCCGGAGTGGATGTGAGGCGCCCGGTGGAACGCAAAGGTCGGACACGCCAGCGACACGATCACTACGATCGGCCTTGTGTCGCAACAGGGGGATATCCAGGCGCTTGTTGCGGAGCTGGACGACGCGAAGGACCAGCGCGGCCTGCGATCCCCGGTGATCACACTGACCGGGCCTGCCGGCATCGGAAAGAGCGAGGTCACCGCTCGTGCGCTGGAAATCTGGCCGACCGATTCGACGGTGAGAGTTGTCGGCACCGAGATCGAACAGCCACTCGCCCTCGCGGGCATCGATCAACTGGTCCGCAGGTTGGACGGAGTGGTCGAAGGAGACACTTCGACCGCCACGCTGCTCGAGATGCTCACGAGCGGCGAGCCGACCCCGGAACTCATGGTCGGCGGGGCACTGATCACCGCACTCGACTCGTTCGGAGCGGTCGGCGGTTTCCTCGTGATCGACGATGCCCACTGGATCGACGAGACATCGCGTCGAATCATCGCGTTTGCGCTGCGCCGACTCGGCGACGACGCACCGGTGACTCTCGTCGTCGAACGCAACGACACCGGTCCGATGACGACTCGCGGTCGAACGATTCCGGTCAGCGGGCTGTCTTCGACAGAGACGGCGGCGCTCCTCGAAGATCGGTTCCCGGCGGCCGGGGTCGACGGTGCCACCGTGCAAGGGCTCACCGCTGGAAACCCCCTCGCGGTCATCGAATTCGCGGCGAGCGCATCAACGCCCACAGAACTCACGCACCGAATCGGCGAACACTCCGACCACTTCGACGATCATGCCGTCGAGTCTGCGATTCGACATCGCGTGGGCGCGTTGCCACCAACCACCCAGGCTGCTCTCTTCCTCCTCGCCGTTGCACACGACGGAGATGACCTCCACGCCGTCTGGTCAGATCTGCAAGTCGACGGATCAACGCCCCTCTTGGATGCACTCGGCCCTGCTCGCGATGCGGCGCTCGTCGCGGGCGGAACCGCGCCTCGATTCGTGCACCCGCACTACCGCACGATCGCGGAGAGCGCGGCCGCCTCAAGCAGACATCGCACCATCCGAACAACGTTGGCAAGAGCGAGCGACAACGCAGACCATGCTGCATGGCAACTCGCCCTCGCCGCTGACGGGTTCGACGATGACGTCGCCGACCTCGTCGACGCGACGGCCCAACGCGCCTTCGATCGCGGGTCGCCCATCGAAGCAGCGCGGGCCTTCGAAGCCGCAGCTCGCTTGACGTCACGCAACGCGGCGCGAGCTGATCGACTGCTGCAGTCGGCGAGCGCCTGGTGGTACGGCGACCATCCCAGCGAAGCAGGCCGCACCGCGGATCTGGCTGCAGCGTGCCAGGTCGACGCCGTGCGCCGAGCCCAGGCAGTGAAAATGAAGCGGTGGGCCGAGAGCTGGGACACACCGGCGCTGCACACGATTCGAGTGCTGCTCGACGAGGCTCGGGCAGTCGAATCGTCATCGGCCAACCTCGCCACGGCACTTCGCCTCAGCTGCGTGTTCGAAGCATGTCTCGCCGCCGAGATCGACCTGGCGCGAGACGTCGTCGACGACGCAGTGCGCATTCGCGAGCAGACCGTGTCGGACCCCACGACGCCACTGAGCATCGCGCTGCGCGCAGCGCGAGCCTTCGTGCGAATCGTCGCCGGCGAGGTCCCGCGGAGCCTCGAGGCACTGGCTGATCCCGAGGCATGCCAGGACATCGAGCTGTTGTGGATGCTCGGCGGGTTCCCCCCGGAGAAACTCCCGACTGACTCCCTCAATCTGCTGCAACTCGTCGGGTGGGCGCAGATGGTCATCGACGACTGGGACGCCGCCGACGACGTCCTGTCCGACCTGCACAGCGAAGCGCACAAACGGGGCGCCGTCGCCATCGCGGACTTCACCACCGGTTGCCTGGCCGAGATCGACCGTCGTCGTGGCAGATGGGCCAGCTCGATGAGCCGGGCCAGCGCTGTGGTCGACATCGTCCCCGGCCGCGTCAGTCTGGGCACGACACTGCAACTCGCGGTTCGAGCCCGGCTGCAGGCAGCGCGGGGCGATGCCGAGGCAACAGCGTGCGCTGAAGTCGCCATCGCCAACCTCTCCGACAACCAGTTGTTCACCGCCGAAGCCATGGCCCGTGGGGCGCTCATCACCGTGGCAATCGCTGACGGTCGCCCGCACGACGCGTTGACGCAGGTCGGCCTGATCCAGCACAAAGCCGAGGCTGGTGGGGGCCGAGAGGCAGGTGCGACGTGGATCGACATCGACCACATCGACGCACTTTGCGCCGTGGGCGATGACGACGCGCTCGGAGCACTCAGCGTCCGGCTCCTCGAGCAGCACCAACACACCGATCGGCTGTGGACGGGCGCTGTTGGGTGGCTGGCCCGCGCGCTTCACACCGCACGGACGAACGGCGGCCCACCACCGGCTGACGACGTCGAACGAGCACTGGCGTTGTTCGACGAACTCGGCGCACCCTTCGAGGGCGCCCGAGCGCGGCTGCTGCTCGCCGAAAACGGCCTGGCTGAGAGCATCGACATGCCCGAACTCATCTCACAATTTCGTCGCCTCGGCGCCCGACCGTTTGCTGCCCGGTCCGAAGCGGTCACGAAGTCCTCGAGTGACCCGAGCGTGGGGCTGGCCGACCTCACCCCCGCCGAGGTCCGCGTCGCTGTCGCTGTCGCGGCTGGCCGTACCAACGGCGAAGCGGCGGAGGCACTGTTCGTGAGCGTCCGTACCGTCGACGCTCACCTCCGATCGATATTCCGCAAGCTCGACATTCGCAATCGGGTCGAACTGACCCGCATGGTCGGACTATCCGACCGACGCAGCAGCTGACCGATCACCACAAGTAGGTACCGATCTCGGCAATTCTGCCGATGCGCTCCCTCGCCTCGATTCGTACGGTCGAACGATGAGGTCGCTTCGCCCTACCGTTGCCATGTTCTCCCTGATCGGACTTGTCGCAGCTTGCGGCGGTTCAGACGACGCCGGAACCGCTGACGATGTGCCCGCACCGACGTCGACCACCCCCGGCGCTCCCCCGGCCTCAGATGATCCGGCCCCGGCCCCCACCCCCACGACCCCGGAAGCCACCGTGGCTGCGTCGGTGTCGTCGTTCGAGGACATCAAAACCCGCGTGATCCGCATCGTTGCCCAGGGCTCGTTCCGCGACCCCGAAGTCGGGGTACTCGCCGGAGCAGGGTCCGGAAGCGGCTTCATCATCAGCTCCGACGGCCTCGCGGTGACGAACAACCACGTCGTCACCGGCGCCGCGACTCTGGAGGTATTCGTCGGCGGCGACAACACATCGAGCTACAACGCCCGCGTCCTCGGGGTCTCGGAATGCAACGACCTCGCCGTGATCGACATCAACGAGTCGGCACCCCTCCAGGCCCTGTCGTGGTACGACGGCGCCGTCGATCCGGGCCTCAGCGTGTACGCCGCAGGCTTCCCGCTGGGCGATCCGGAATACACGTTGACCAAGGGCATCGTCTCGAAAGCCAAGGGCCTCGGCGACACCGGCTGGGCGTCAATCGACTCGACTGTCGAGCACGACGCGAGTATCCAGCCGGGCAACTCTGGCGGTGCCCTCGTCACCGACGACGGCACCGTCGTCGGCGTCAACTACGCCAAGGGTTCCGGTGCCGGCAGCACCGACCAGTTCTTCGCGATCGGCGCCGACCTGGCGCAGCCCGTCGTCGAGCTACTCCGCAACGGCGACTTCGAATCGATCGGCGTCAACGGTTCAGCCATCGTCAGCGACGACGGAAGCCTGTCGGGCATCTGGGTTGCGGGAGTCGCTCCGGGAACGCCCGCAGCCAACCTTGGCATCGTTGCTGGTGACATCATCACCAAGCTCAACGGGCTCCCGATGGCGACGGACGGGACGATGAGCAGCTACTGCGATGTCCTCCGAACGGCAGGCGAGGACAAGCCGATCGCTGTCGAGGTGCTGCGCTTCGACACCAACGAGGTGCTGGCAGGTGAGTTGCGCAGCGACGGCGAACTCGAACTCTCCTTCTCACTCGCCGCAAGCGTCGAGGAATCCGTCGAGGCGCCAGACAACCAGGCTGCCGAGCCTCCACCAGCTGCGGACGGCCCCTATGCCGACTTCGTCACCTTGGTCGACAACTCGGGGACCCTGACGATCAGCGCCCCCGCTGCGTGGGCTCAGGTGTCGGGCGAGCCGGTCACGCTCGATGACGGCACGGTGCTGCCGTTCTTGATCGCCGCACCTGACATCGTCGCATTCGGTGACAGCTTCGAGACGCCGGGAATGTTCCTGACCGCGATCCCAGGGGCCACGGATGTCGACGGCGCACTGGCACAGTTCGCCCCGGCCCCGGGTGAGTGCGGGGAACCCGTCATCGACACCTACAGCGACCAGAAGTTCACCGGGAAGTTCGCGATCTATCCGGCGTGTGGTGGTGGCGCAACGCTGAACGTCATCGTCGCTGCGACACCGGCAGACGGCAGCTACCTGGCGCTCCTCGGGGTACAGACCGTCACGGCTGCCGACGTCGCTGCGCTCGACACCCTGTTCGACACCTTCGACGTCGCAGCATCATGATCACGATCAACATCTCGGCACGATCCACACTGCTGATCGTCATCGCCTTGGTCGCCGCTGCGACCGGAGTGCAGGTCAGCAATGATTCGGGAACGGTGCATGCCATCGCCGGCGAGTCGAACATCGTCACCATCGAACCGACGCGCGTGCTCGACACCCGTGTGGACGTCGGCTTGACCGGGCAGTTCGTCGGCAAGACCCCGCGCAAGCTGCAGATCACCGGGCAGATCGAGACGTATGTCGAAGCAACCCAAACCCGCAGCCAACAGGTCGTCGTCCCTGCAAGCGCCAACGGCGTGTTGCTCAACGTCACCGTGGTCGCGCCGTCAGCCGGCGGGTTTCTCTCCGTGCGACCTGGCGACGCGACGGGTGCCCCATCGACATCATCGTTGAACTTCGTCGGTGGCCAGACCGTGCCGAATGCCGTGACCGTCAGTCTGCCGGCACAAGGGGCCAACCTCGGTCAGATCGACGTCACCTACGGGGCC
>JAJCXU010000622.1 GCA_029263275.1 Ilumatobacter sp. | reverse complement strand
CGCCCCGCGTCGTACCTCGAACGATCGATCGACAACGTGCAACGAACCACGATCGTCGGGTTCGTCGTCCTGGCGGCGGTGCTGGCGCTGATCTCGCTCTCTTGGCGAACGACGCTTGCGGAACTGCTGTCGCTGCTGGTCACGTTCACGGGCACGGGGCTCGTGTTGTACGCAACCGACACGACGGTGAACTTCATGGTGCTCGCCGGCTTGGGCGCGGCGGCAATTCTCATCGTCGGCGATGTGGTGACGGACGTCGAGTCGATCAGCCGCGGACTCACCGTGCAGGTAGGCGAGAAGCCCGCGCTCGATTCGGAAGGAAATCCGGTTCCGGACCTCGACGGGGCGTCTGTCGCACGCCACCAACGGGTCATCGCTGCGGTGCAATCCGTCAGGACCCCACTGATGTTCGCAACCGCTGCGCTCGTCGTCGCCATCGTGCCGCCGTTCGTCATGGGCGGTGCCGCAGGCGAGTTCCTGCCCACCGTCGGGACGACCGTCGCGCTCACCCTCGCCGTGTCGATCGTGGTTTCGCTCACCGTGACGCCTGCGCTGTGCGCTGCGATCCTGACCGACACCACACCGAAGCCGGGCGTGCCAGAGGCGTGGGTCTCAAGGGTGCATCGTCGCTTCGCCGATCGGACCGTCGCAGCGTCGCTGGTGGCCGGCGTGCTGTCGGTCGTTCTCGTGGGTGTCAGCCTGGCGATGATCCCCCTGCTGGATCGCGAGTTCGTGCCCGAGTTCCAACAGACGGACCTGATCATCGAGTTCGAGGGTGCTGCGGGATCCTCACTCGACGCGACGAGGCGGATCGCCGTCGATGCTGCCACCGAGATCGGAGCCCTCCCGGGCGTGTCGGCCGTCGGCGCACATGTCGGTCGCGCCGTGCTGTCGGACTCGGTGTCGAACGTGAACTCGAGCGAGTTGTGGCTCAAGCTCGACCCTGGCGCCGACTACACGGCGACCGTCGACTCTGTCCGACGGGTGGTCGACAGCTACCCCGGCATCGGTGTCCCGCGCATCAGCACCTACTCGAACAGACGTGTCGACGACGTGCTGCGCCAGCCGACCGAGGACTTCGTTCTCCGCATCTACGGCGAAGACCGGAACACCCTGGCCGGTCTGGCTTCCGAGCTCAGCAGCCTCGTCGACTCCGTCGCCGGCACCTCGAATGTCAGGGCGAGGGTTCCTGTCATGGAGCCGACGATCGAGATCGAGGTCGACATCGAACAGGCCGCGGAATTCGAGATCAAGCCGGGCGATGTGCGACGAGCCGCGGCCACGCTGCTGTCGGGTATCGAGGTCGGCTCGTTCTTCGAGGAGCAGAAGGTCTTCGAGGTGGTCGTGTGGAGCCCACCCGAGCTGCGCAGCAGCATCACCGACGTCGGAAATCTGCTGGTCGACGCCCCCAACGGTGACCGGGTTCGCCTCGGCGACGTGGCGGCGGTTCGCATCGCACCCAACGAGGCCGTCATCGAGCGGGATGCCGTCTCACGTTATGTCGACGTCGTCGCTGACGTGTCGGGCCGGGATCGTGGGGAAGTCGAGGACGACGTCGCCGCTGCCGTGTCGGCACGAGGCCTTCCGTTCGAGTACCACACGACCATCCTCGGCGACGCGTCCGATGCAGGCGACACCAAGCGCCGATCGATCGCTGTCATCGCTGCGGTGGCCATCACCATCTATCTCATCCTCCAGGCGGCATTCTCCAGCTGGCGACTGGCGACGCTGCTCGTCGTGGCCACGGCCGCGAGCGTGGCAGGAAGCCTCGTCGCTGTGGCCCTCACCGGCTCCAACTTCTCGATCGGGTCGAGCATCGGAGTGTTCGTGGTGGCCGCGCTGACGCTACGAGTGTCGATGTGGTTGCTCGGACGGCTGGAACAGTTCCAGCTGGAGCAGGAGATGGCGCTCGACCTGCATCTGGTGAAGGTCGCAGCGCACGATCGGGTGCTGCCGACGGTGATGACCTACGCAGCGGTTCTCGCACTGATGGTGACGATCATCGCCTTTGGTGACATCGCCGGACAGGAGATCCTTCGGCCGATGGCACAGGCCGTGACCGGCGGTCTCGTGTCGTCGGCAGTGGTCACGCTGTTCGTCGTACCAGCGCTGTACGCCCGCTACGCAGTGCCGGCGACGCCACACGAATCGCTCTTGACGGTGTGAGGAGTTCACGATGAAAACGCCCTTGACGATGATTGCACTGGCACTGGTGTGCGGTTTGGCTGGCGCCGCGTGTTCGAGCGGCTCCGACTACGTCTACATCGAGCCCGCCGCGACCGAACAGGTCGACGAGGGCCGGTGGCGTGTCGTGCTCACCGAGCTCGCCTCGCAGCGAGCCGGTGTGGAGACGACAACAGTGGCCAACCAGACGATCGATGGCGTTGCCCGCCTCACCGTCCCGTACTCGTCGGTGATCTACCACTTCGAGGGTTCGACATGGGCCTACACGAACCCTGAGCCCCTGACCTTCGTCCGGGAGCCCATCGAGATCGACTACATCGACGGCGCCATGGCGGTGCTCAGCGCTGGGCCGGGCGCCGGAACCTCGGTGGTCAGCGTCGGTGCGGCGGAGCTGTACGGCGTCGAATTCGGCATCGGCAAGTAGCGAACGGGCAGGGTCGGGGGGAGGACACAGATGCGCTGGATCGTGGCGACGAGCCTTCGTTTCCGTTACCTCGCGGTCTTCCTTCCGGTCGTGATGATGATCTTCGGTGGGCTCCAACTGCGCAACGCGCCCGTGGACGTGTTCCCGGAGTTCTCACCGCCGCAGGTCGAGATCCAGACGATCGCGCTCGGCC
>JAJCXU010000621.1 GCA_029263275.1 Ilumatobacter sp. | reverse complement strand
AAGCGGGGACCGACGAAGACATCACCCTCTCGCTCGTCGACCTCGGCGGACTTGCCCGTCTGGAGGGCTCGCTCGGAGCGCTCGCCCAACCGCTCATGGCTGACCCGACGCTTGCGGCGCCGCTGCTCGCCCGGGCACAGGCGGACGCACTCAAGTTCGGCGCCAACCCGGACCCGTCGATCGACTCGTACCACGTCGATCTCGCACAGGTCGCAGCGTCGCTCGGTGCCGCGGATGCGGCGCTCGCTGCCCCGGCCGGAGAAGTGGTGCAAGCCTTGAACGACATGGTCGTCGCGTCGACGTCGGGCGTCGCCACCACCGGTGCGGGCGGCATGAGCGTCTACTTCCCGCCCTACAGCGACGTGTTCCGGCAGGGCTACCTGTTCCTCGAGGGCGTTGCAGTGTGGCCAGACCTGCTGCAGAGCTTCTACACGGCTGGCGAGGCCATCCCCGACGAACAGCAGGTCGCGTTCACCAATCTCGATGGTCAGGGCGACTACTTCTTCGACGAAGACGGCCTCAACCTGTTCGGTACCTTTGATCTCGCGGCTCAGGGGAACCTGGTCGAGGCGGAGATCCTCTATGGCGTCCGCGATGACTCCGACGACTCGATCATCTTCATCGGCGAGGAGCCTGGCGAGGTGTCAACCGATGGCAGCGGCTTGGCCGCCGCCATCTATGACCTCACCGTGCTCACGATCAGCGACGGCGTCGACACCGACTACGCCTACTTGGATCTGGAAGTCGATCTGGATGCCGAGCTCGTGACGATCGATGTACCGCTCTGGTACGTCGCCCCAGAGGACGCAGGCAATGATGATGCTCGCCAGGACGTGGTGTTGAGCCTCGTGCTCGACACCGACTTCAACATCCTGAGCGAGGTGTACTACGGCGTCAATGCTGATGGCACCGTGGGAGAGCTCAATGCCGATCCGACGGGCCTGATCTATCCGGTCGTCCTCAACCAATACCCAGATGGCAGCTCGGAATGGGTGACGCTCAGCGAGCTGGGGCTGTGGGCGAACCTGCCCGATCTGGTCTATGACCTCGAACCGCTCGATCCCGGCACGGAGCTCTACGCAGAACTGGTGCTGCGGGACTACGGCGGCAACACCGCATCGGTATGGATGTTCGACGTCATCCCGGGATGATGCGACGATGACGCGATGAACACCGCGATCAATCCGACCTCAATCGCGGCTCCGGCCGCGAACTATCACCACGCAGTACTGGTCGAACAACCCAGCCGCTGGTTGCACACCTCAGGGGTCGTACCGACGGCCCCAGATGGGTCGACGCCCGACTCGGTTAGCGAGCAGGCGACCGTGGTGTGGGGGAACATTGCTGCCATGCTCGACGCAGCGGCGATGTCCGCGAGCGACGTCGTGTCAGTCGTCACCTATGTCGTGGCAGGTGAACCGCTCGGACCGGTCATGGCTGCACGGGACGACTTCCTCGGTGATCACCGAGCCGCCAGCACACTGGTCACCGTCCCTGAGCTCGCCCAGCCCCAGTGGCGCATGGAAGTCGCCATCGTCGCCGCACATTGACTTTGCTCGCCGTTTCGCTGGGTCGGACGGCCGGCGGTTGCGTACGATCCCGGGTATGGCTGATCTTCCGCAGACCGACTCTGGTATCCCGATCAAGAAGCTCTACGACGAGACCGATCTCGCGGGCTGGGATGCTGCGGCCAAGCTTGGTGCGCCTGGCGGCGAGCCCTACACCCGCGGTGTGTATTCGTCGATGTATACGGGCCGCCTCTGGACGATGCGGCAGTACTCGGGATTCGGCAACGCCGAGGCGACCAATGATCGCTTCAAATTCCTACTCGACGCTGGCCAGACTGGGCTGAGTTGCGCCTTCGATCTCCCGACGCAGATGGGTTACGACTCCGATCACGGCCGCTCCGAGGGCGAGGTCGGCAAGGTCGGCGTGGCGATCGACTCGATGGAGGACATGCGGCTGCTGCTCGCGGACTTGCCGCTCGACAAGGTGTCGACGTCGATGACGATCAACTCGACCGCCGCCATTCTGCTGTTGATGTACGAATTGGTTGCCGAGGAGAATGGCGTCTCCGCCGACCAGATCAGTGGCACGATCCAGAACGACCTCCTCAAGGAGTACATCGCACGCGGGACCTACGTGTACCCGCCGCGGCCGTCGATGCGGATCATCACCGACATCTTCGGCTACTGCTCCGACCACGTGCCCAACTGGAACACCATTTCGATCTCCGGGTATCACATCCGCGAAGCAGGTTCGACGGCGGTTCAGGAGATCGCGTTCACGCTCGCCAACGCGATTGCCTATGTGCAAGCAGCTGTCGATGCTGGCCTCGACGTCGACGACTTCGCGCCGCGGCTCAGCTTCTTCTGGAACGGTCACAACAACTTCTTCGAGGAGATCGCGAAGTTCCGTGCCAGCCGACGGATGTGGCACACGATCATGACCGAGCGCTTCAATGCGCAAAACCCGAAGTCGAAGATGCTTCGATTCCACACTCAGACCGGCGGATCGACGCTGACCGCGCAACAGCCGATGAACAACATCATGCGCGTGACGCTGCAGGCGCTGGCGGCCGTGATGGGCGGCACACAATCGCTGCACACCAATGGTTTCGACGAGGCGCTGAGCTTGCCGACCGAAGATGCTGCTCGGATGGCGCTGCGTACTCAGCAGGTCATCGGCTACGAGTCAGGCGTCGTCGACACCCCCGACCCGATGGCCGGTTCCTATCTGGTCGAGTCGCTGACCGATGACGTCGAGAAGCTCGCGTGGGAGTACATCGCGACGATCGATGAGAAGGGTGGTGCCGTCGCTGCGATCGAGCAGGGCTACCAGATGGACGAGATCATGGACTCCGCGTATCGGTACACGAAGTCGATCGACGACAACGAACGAACCCTCGTCGGCGTCAACAAGTTCACCATGGACGATGAGGCAGAGCCAGCGGTTTTCCCGATCGACCCGACGCTGGAGCCCGGTCAGATCGCGCGGCTGCAGCGCTACAAGGCCAACCGTGACCCTGCCGTCGTCGAGTCGGCGCTCGCCCAGGTCAAGGCGACGGCTGAAACGAGCGACAACCTGTTGTACAGCATCAAGGACGCCTTGCGTGCCGACTGCACGCTGGGCGAGATCAGCGACAGTCTTCGTGCGGTCTTCGGGGTCTATACCCCGTGAGGGTCGACTGAGTCGACCGCGTGCAGGTGGCGAGCATGGCGCCAGTCTCGGAATGGCTTGGATCCGCTCCATGCCGGTCGGGGGCTCGAACCCGATGCAGGGAACCACGCAATTTCGCGTCCGAGGCCAGCGGCTGACGCGCACCACACGCCACGCAGCCCTGCGGTGTGGACGGTGACTCCGATTGATTGGGTGACGCCGCGCGCGATTGGATTGCCGCGCCGGTTGACCGGATAGCTCGCTGGCAGATTCAAGTCGCGGAGGCCGGCGCCGGTGTGCGCATCGGCGACGCGTTGGCGTCGGGGGAGCGTGCATGCAGCGAGTCGCAGTGGGGCCTCGTCATGGAGATCGTCGGGGTCGACGCCACGATCGACGAACATGTGGCGTACCTGGGCGTGAACGGTTGCCATGTCCTCGTTGAGGTACAGCGTCGGCCACGATCCAGGCGGGTTCCAGCGGCCACCCTGTGACGCCGCGAACGACATGTCGAGTGGGTTGGCGTAGTCGGCGCCCACGATGCGAAGCCACACATGGTTATCCGGGAGATTGACGGTGATCATCGCCGTGTCGTCAGGGAGCGATCCGCGTCACGTCGAATGTGTCGAGCAGTTCGTCATGGAGGACCTGGAACTCACCGGCAAGAGCGACATCGAGTCGCGTTCGTCCGCCGAACTGGGCGATGGGCCGCCGGATGACTGCAGGTATTCGTTCGCGTTTGATCCACTGTTCGAGCAGGTTCGTGGACTGCGCCAGCAGAGCGACCTGATCGGCCCGGCCTGCGGGAGGGCCCTCGTGCAGCCAGGTGTTGGCAGCTTGACGGCTCACGCCGAACATCTGGCCGAGCTGGGCAGCGGAGACGTCCCACAGGCGAACGACGCGATCGAGGGGGCGTGTGGCCAACTGCTGATCGAGCTGCACGATGACGTTTCGAAGCAGGGTGACGTTGCCATTGGTGCGTGCGA
>JAJCXU010000620.1 GCA_029263275.1 Ilumatobacter sp. | reverse complement strand
TGCGGTCGGACAGGATCACGGCGCCACGATACTCACCAGACAGCGAGGCCGAGAAGAGCGCTACGTTCCGACCATGTACAACCCACCGGCGAACCGAGTCGATGACCTCCAAGTGCTGCACGATCTCATCGACCACGCCGGGTTCGGACACGTCATCTCACGCTCGTCGGCCACGTTCGCGGCAAGCGGACTTCCGCTACTGCTCGACCGGTCGAGTGGCAACTTCGGCTCGCTGCGGGGCCACTTCGCTCGAGCCAACAATCAGTGGGAGCACCTCGACGGGGCCGATGTGCTCGTGTTGATTCCGTTGGCCGACGGCTATGCGTCGCCCGCTTGGTATCCGTCCAAGACCGAGAATCCGAAGGTCGTTCCGACTTGGAACTACGAGGTGGTGCACGCCCACGGTGTGGCCCGCATCCACGACGATGCCGATTGGGTTCGCCACCTCGTGACGGAGTTGACCGACCACCACGAATCGCGGCGCACCGACGGCGCTCCGATCTGGGCGGTCGGTGATGCTCCAGACGCCTTCCTCGCAGGGCAACTCCGGGCGATCGTCGGCGTCGAGATCGAGATCACCCATCTCGACGGGAAACGCAAGCTCAGCCAGAACCGTGGCGACGCCGATCGCCTGGGCGTCATCGCAGGTCACGATGTGACAGGCGGGCCGCGTTCGGCCGGACTTGCCGAGGCCATGCGACGAACCGATCGATGGGATCGTCCAGGCGCACCCTGATCGTCAAGAAAACATCAGGCACCATTCCGCCACGAGATCAACAGTGAGGTCGCTCGCGCCCACGGCGTTGCGAGCATCTTGATTCGTTCAAGATCATTCCTTCACACTTCCGCCGTGTGCGCTGAGCTGGCACGATCCGTCCACTGAGGAGAGCGAATCTCCTGGTCACGTCTGGCGGAGGGCGAGCATGACAGACATAGAGACACGGCATCAAGGTCGACGAGCACCGACGGTGGTCGAACGCCGCGAGCGGCGGCGGCCTCGGCCAGCTCGTCCCGGAGAGGCCTGGACGTATGTCCTGAACGGCACGACACAGCGGGTGAACGTGTCGATCATCGTTCCGGCACGCAACGAAGCAGCAAACTTGGCTGGGCTGTTCGAGTCACTGCCGCCCGCGTACGAAGTGATCGTGGTCGACGGCAACTCGGTCGACGGTACCGTCGAGCGCGCGGTCGAGTTAATGCCTGACGTCCGCATCGTTCGCCAGCAGGGCAAGGGCAAGGGCAACGCCATGCGCGAAGGGCTCTTCGCCGCGACGGGCGACGTCAGCGTCTTCATCGATGCCGATGGTTCGAACGTTCCCCCGGAAGTCGAGCGATTCGTGCTCGCACTGGTGAACGGTGCCGATCTCGCCAAGGGATCGCGATTTCTCGAACGTGGTGGAAGCGCGGACATCACCGGAATCCGACGCCTCGGAAACGCGGCGATTCGAACGTTCGTCAACCGTCTCTACGGAACGCGGTTCACCGACCTCGCCTATGGATTCAATGCGATCTGGACGCGACACCGCGACGTGCTCGCATTCGATTGCGACGGGTTCGAGATCGAGACACTGATCCACGTGCGCGCCGCGCGGATGGGCCTCATCATCGAGGAAGTCCCGAGTTTCGAGAACCAGCGCACGGTCGGCAACACCAACCTGCATGCCGTACGCGATGGCATTCGGATCGCCGCATTGCTGACTCGCGAGATCACCGACGGCTTTCTCAACGGGTCGGTGCGGAACTCGGCGCGATGACCTCGGCCGTCGCAACGGAGACCGCCGTTGCCGTCATCGTCTGCGCCTACACGCTGGAGCGGCTCGATGACATCACGGCGTCCCTCGACGCCATCCACTCCCAAAGTCGCACGCCCGACGAGATCGTCTGCGTAATAGATCACAACGATCTCCTGCGGGAACGGATTGAACGGCTGGCCGTCCAACGCGGCTGGCAGGGCCTGACCATCATCGACAACACGTCGACGCAAGGTCTGTCCGGGGCTCGGAACGTCGGGGTTGCTGCGACGAGTAGCGAGATCGTGGTCTTCATCGACGATGACGCAACGGCGCACCCGGACTGGCTGCGCGAGCTCATCGCGCCCTTCACCGACACGGACGTTGCCGGAGCCGGCGGCCGGATCGAGCCCGCCTGGCCTGTGGAACGCCCGACCTGGTTCCCCGCGCACCTCGACTGGACCGTCGGGTGTTCGATTCCGACCTTGCCCGCGGACGGCGGACCGATCCGCAACATGTACGGCGCGAGCGCAGCGTTTCGTCGATCAGCGTTGAACGCAGCCGGTGGGTTCCCCACCGAGTTGGGGCGGGTTGGGGCAAACGGGGCGGGCTGCGAGGAAACCGAGGTCTGCATCAAGATCCGGCAACAGTCGCCTCAGAGTTCGATTGTCTATGTACCGGAATCGCTGGTTGCGCACCGTGTGACGGCCGAGCGGGCATCGGTTCGCTACGTCCTGCGCCGCTGCTTCGCCGAGGGACAGTCGAAGTCTCGACTGGCGCGGCGTGTCGGCGCGCACGACGCCACGGGTGACGAGCGTGGCTACGCCCTGGTGATTCTCCGATCGGTCGCCCGCGATCTTGCAACCGCCGTCCGCCGACCGTCTCGGGTCATGCGGGCTGCCGTGCTCGTCGGCGGGCTGGGGTCCGCCTCGCTGGGGTATCTGATCGAACGAGTGCGTGGCAGATGATCGAGTCGGACCTGCTCCCTGCACCGACTGTCGATGGATTGCTCGCGCCCGCTGGCCGCACAGCGCGCACGCCCAAATGGGGCGTCACGGCGCTGTGTGCCGCAGCGGCAATCGCGCTCATCATCGGTCTCGATGGAGCTCTCGATGCTTGGCTGCTCGGCATCTCGATGCTCATCGTTCCCGGTGTCTTCGTGGCCGACCTCGTTGCGCCGCGCTGGCCGGCCGAACGGCTCGTGATCACGATGTCGGTGAGCCTCGTGACGTGGATGATCGTCGGCCATGTCCTGCTCTCGTTCCAGTGGTGGCAGCCGCGGCTGACCAGTGCCGCGGTCCTCGGGCTGGCTGCGGTCTGCGGAGCGGCGTGGAACGCCGGTGCGCGGAGCTCTCGGACATTGGCGACACGGTTCACCTCGTTCGTCAACCACATCGGGCAGGGCCAGCTGATCTGGTCGGCAGTCGCCGTCGGGTTGTGGGCCGGATCGCTGCCGTTCATCGACACCAACTTCGACGACTGGGGCCTGATCACCGCCGTTCCGCCCACCTTCTTCATCGCGGTGGCATTGGCCGTGATCATCGCCTCGACCGCGGCGACCGCGACGGTCATCAGCCCCCGCCGGCTCGCTGCCGGTGTCGCCCCGCTGTTGATGATGATCTACGGGACGCTGCCGCTGCTGCTCGACACGATTCGGTATCCCTGGGCGTACAAGCATGTCGGCGTCATCCGTCTGCTCGATGAGACCGGGCGATTGCACCCCGACGTCGACATCTACAACAACTTCTCCGGCTTCTTCGGGCTGGGTGCACTCCTGCGTGGTGCAACCGGTGTCGACCCGACGTCGTACGCGCCGTGGGCACAGCTCGCCGCCGAGGCAGCGATCCTCACCGCGGTGTGGCTGCTGGTTCGACGCGCCACCAACAGCGAACGAGTCGCGCACCTCGCGACGGTGCTCTACCTCGTCACCAACTGGGTCGGCCAGAACTACTTCGCTGCACAGACACTTGCCACGTACTTGTGCTTGGCGTTCCTCGCCGTCTCGATCGGCTGGTTCATGGACGGCGAGGTTCGCCGACCACGCCTCGCACCGCAATGGCTTCGACGACGGCTGCAGACATTGCCCGCCGACACGTATCCGAGCTTCTACCGTGGTCCGCGCCGCGCTGTCGCACTGTTGCTGTACCTCGGTCTCCTCATGGTCCACCCGTTGACCCCAATCGTCGCGATCGGCGCGATCGGCGCGGCCTGGATCATCGGGTGGGTTCGCGATCGAGTGCTGCTCCTCGGCATC
>JAJCXU010000619.1 GCA_029263275.1 Ilumatobacter sp. | reverse complement strand
CGTTCTCAGCTTGGGAAGCTTCGATTCCGTCGCGTGCTGCAGTGCTGTGACCAGGGAAAACGGTCATGCTTCGTGCCTGAGTTGGGCCAGCGTGCGATCTACGTGCGACTACGAGGGATTCATTTTCTGGCCTGCCGTCGGTGTTCCTTCGGCGGTCAGGACGTGAAGGATGTCGTTGGCGCGCCATTGGAGCTGACCCGGAGGACCGTCGGCAGCCTCGGTGAGGATGCCGAGGTCGGCCAGGACCCGGAGCGCGGCAAGCGATGAGGGTCGTGTGATGCCGAGACGCTTCTCGACGATTCGTGCGGTGAGGACGGGTTGTTCGAAGGCGAGATCGACGAGTTGGTTGGCGGAGCCTCGTGTCGCATCTTGCACGAGTATGCGGTATCGCTCTCGGAGGTCGGTGAGCTGTTCGGCGCGGCCGACGGCGTCAGTTGGTTGGGTTGAGACGGCGTCGCGGAACATCGGTAGCCAGGTGTCGATGTCGCCTCGCTCGCGTACTCCTTGGAGTGCTTCGTAGTAGGCGGTGCGCCGTTCTTCGAAGTAGGGCGAGGTGTAGGGCAGTGAGTGTCGGCATGGTCGAGCGAGTGGCGTGACGAGGAGCCATGCCGTCGGTCGACACGATCAGGGCCGACGAAACCGCGGTCATGGCCCGCAGTGTCGACCCGGCCTGGATCGTTCGAGTACGATAGGTAGCGAACGCTACTCAAATCGTGGAAGCGGGTTCGGAGAGATGATGGAAGACACTCAGCATGCGGGTGACGCCGTTCGAGTCGAGGCACGGGGCGCGGTGCTCGTGATCACCTTGGATCGGCCAGAGGCGCGCAATGCCCTCGACGGACCGACTGCCGAGGCGTTGCGGCGGGCGTTCGATGTCCTCGACTCGACCGCCGATCTCGCGGTGGGCGTCGTCACTGGTGCTGGAGGAGGCTTCAGTGCGGGACTCGATCTGAAGGCGTTCCTCGATACCGGGCTGCCTCCCGAACTGCTGGAGGTGTTCGAGCACGGCTCAGCGAAGCCCCTCGTCGCCGCCGTTGAGGGCTTTGCGCTCGCCGGTGGGCTCGAGCTCGCACTCGCGTGCGATCTCATCGTTGCGTCCGAAGGCGCACGGTTCGGCATTCCCGAGGTCGGCGTCGGCCTCTTCGCCGGCGGCGGCGGTCTGTTCCGCCTGCCGGCCCGCATCGGCATCACGCGTGCGCTCGAGATGGCGCTCACCGGAGCGCCGATCGGTGCGGTTCGAGCCGAACAGGTCGGCTTGGTCACGAAGGTGGTTGCGGACGGGACTGCGCTCGACGCAGCGATCGAGTTGGCCGAGCGCATCGCCCGCAACGCCCCCTTGGGTGTGCGGGCCTCGAAGCAGATCATCTGGGACTCGATCGGTCGGACGGATGCCGATGGTTGGCGGCTCCAACACGATCTGCTGCAGACCGTGCTCGCCTCAGCAGACGCTGTCGAGGGCCCGCGAGCGTTCACCGAGAAGCGTCAGCCGAACTGGACCGGACATCAGGAGGAGTTGTCATGAAGGTGCTCACCGAACGCGATGGCTCGATCGTGACGATCACCGTCAACCGACCCGAGGCGCGCAATGCCGTCGACCGCGAGACAGCCGCCGCGCTGGCGGAGGCCTTCC
The DNA here is from genome assembly GCA_029263275.1 of Ilumatobacter sp. Taxonomy (GTDB): domain Bacteria; phylum Actinomycetota; class Acidimicrobiia; order Acidimicrobiales; family Ilumatobacteraceae; genus Ilumatobacter_A. The sequence goes on along the minus strand of JAJCXU010000619.1, from coordinate 915 downwards.
GTGAGTTCGAACGCGACGACGAACTGCGAGTTGCAGTCTTGACCGGAGCCGGTGGTCACTTCTCCGCCGGCGCTGACCTCAAGGCGATGGCGCGCGGCGAGATGCCGCGCATGGAAGAAGACGGTGACTCACCCCTTGGCCCGATCCGCATGCGGCTGCGAAAGCCGGTGATTGCCGCCGTGGCGGGCTACGCCGTCGCCGGTGGTATGGCGTTGGCGCTGTGGTGCGACCTGCGTGTGGTGGAACGCACTGCGAACTTCGGCATGCCCGACCGCAAGGTCGGGGTGCCGATCGTGGGTGGCGTCACCGTGGCGCTGCCGCGGCTCATCGGGCTGTCGCACGCGATGGACATCATCTTGACCGGCCGGATGGTCGACGGCGCCGAGTCGTATCGGATGGGACTCGCCAACCGTCTCGTCGACGAGGGTGCCGCTCTCACCGAAGCGCAGGGCCTGGCGCACGAGCTCGCATCGCTGCCCTGGGATTGCCTCGTGAACGATCGTCAGAGTCTGCTCGAGAATCAGGATCTCGATCGCGAGTTCGGTGAACTCAACGAGTTTCGTCGGGGGCAGCGCCTGTTCGGTGATGGTGAGATGCGGGCCGGGACGACGGCGTTCGCCAATCGGTCGAACGACTGACCGACACGAGCCTTCGCCGCTCACGTGTGTCAGACGTTGGTGAACGAGCCGCCGCGACCGTGCCCGTCGCTGAAGCGTTGTGCGCCCGCCGTTGTTTCGCCCGATGCGAACGTCGCTGCACCTCGGCGAGCCTCGTTGACCAGTGCGTCGTCGAAGGAGAGGTCCCACTGTTCGTAGACCGAGTGGCGATCGTTGCGCATGCACTCGGGTGGGAACTCGCAGATCTGCTCGGCGATGGCCAGTGCTTCGGTAACGGCGGTGCCCCGCGCGACGACGC
>JAJCXU010000618.1 GCA_029263275.1 Ilumatobacter sp. | reverse complement strand
TGATGCTCGCAACCTGCTCGGCGCGCGCCGTTTCGTACGAGATCCCACGGAGTTTCATGACGAGTTGGGCCATGTGCTCCTGGCGGTCGGTGTCGAACCGTTCGGGGAGCAGAGTGTTGATAGTGACGTTGTACTTCGCTGCGCTCTTCGAGAGGCCCTTCAGGACGCCAGTCAGCCCGAGCCGAGGCCCGATCGACAGGCTCATTGCCGGGTTGGGCGATTTCACCATGGCCGACGAGATGGCGACAATTCGGCCAAACCCACGCTCCTGCATCCCTCCAATCACGCGCTGCACGAAGAGCAGCGGCGACACCATCGTTCGCTGCAAGGCCTCCTCCCACGCTGCGCCCTCGATGGACGCGAAGAGCGTCGGCGGTGGCCCTTCGCCGTTCAACAAGACGATGTCGGGTGCCGGGCAGGCCGCAAGCAGCGCGTCGTGCACTTCGGGCGTTGTCGAGTCACCGACAACCCCAGTGGCTGCGATTCCATAGGTGTCGCTCAACTCGGCACATGCCTGATGGACGTCATCGGCTGTACGGCCGTTGATCACCACGTCGACGCCTTCACGAGCGAGGCTTTCAGCGCAGGCTCGCCCGAGACCGCGGCTCGACGCCATCAAGATCGCCGAACGTCCCCCGAGTCCAAGGTCCATGTCAGCCCAATCCTTGAGCTTCGCGGACGGCGTGGGCAGTTCGGCTCATTCCGCTCCGATCCAAGAAGGTCGTCAGATCACCCAAGTAGGCGACGCTGAGTTCGATGTCGAGACGTCCATTCATTGCCATCACGTATCTTCCGGCTCGCTATTCATGCAGTGCTCCACCAGACAGAGCCGACGCACAGTCTGCCTTGGCACGTTCGAGTAACCGCGACAATCGCCGCCACAACGCCATGTTGGTCGCTGTCCGCGTCGAACACGCTCGGTCAGACATGGGAGCTCGGACTACGTAATTCCGAGCGATCGAACTCTCGAGGTGAAACATGTGATTTCGGCGTCTCACATGAACTCAGAGGTTGAGTCCGTGTCAACATCGGCGTGGTTCAGTCACCGACGTAGGCCATGACCGTGGCTTTGACGAATTTGCCCGTGACGTGGATGTGACGCGAAGGACGCGATGCCTCATCGGGGAAGTGGTTCTTCCAGACCGCATCGACCTCGGGGCGCACGTCGTTGCTTGGGACCCAGAAATCCATCTTCGCCACGTCGCCCCACGCAGCTCCCGCCTCGTCGAGAATGCGCCCGACATAGATGTAGATGTTGGCGACCTGAGCCTCGGTCGTTTCCGGGATGTCGCGTGTCCCGGGATTGAACGAGACGATCACCGAGCTCATGACGAGCGGGCCGATGCGGGTGGCGACCGGAATGGCTGCAAGGTGAGTGAGACCTTCGATCTCGATGGAGCGTCGCTGCGCCATGGTCATTGTCCCTTGCGGGCAGCAGCCCACGATTCGTACTCGGGGCGCCGCTCATCGGCCAGCGGGAACAGACCGATGACTGATTCCCCGGCCCTGACACGCTCGATGGCGAACGACTCGACGTCTTCTTGGGCAACGGCATCGCGAGCGACTTCCTCGGCCAGCGCATGGGGAATGACGACAGCGCCTTCGGCATCGCCGACGACGATGTCGCCACGTTTCTGGAGTTGGTGCGTGATAGTGGCAACGCCCACGCTGGTGAGCATGTCGCGCACCTCGTCGGTGAGTGCGTTGGGGATATCGGAGACGTCGGTCATGGTTCCTCGAGGATTCATTGACAGGTTTTGTTGCGGTTGGCTGAGTCGGATGCCTTCGCGCTGTCGTGCCGCGACGGTCCACATGCGGCGGGCATCACCTTGGCACCGAGCGCGTGCTTGATCAAGTCGTAGCCGCGAGATGGTGAAGATGCCCGCCGAGATCCTGCCCGGAAGCCTGAATTGCCACTTCGACTCCGCAGCGGACCGATTGGACTGGTAGCAAACGTCAGGCACCCCGTCGCCGGAGCGTGAATCGTCGAACGGCGAGAACCGACCAGACCGCCTCGAGGACCGCGAAGATCCATGCACCGCTGAGCACGCCGTAGATGGCGGTCGACAAGCAACCACCAGCGAAAACGGCAAGCCAGACCGGGTGACGGGCTTCGAGGCCGTATGCGATGACCATCACCGCCGCCGATACGACCCCAAATGCGGTCAGTGCAACCTCATGCACCAGACGGCAGACCCGCCAGCAGTGCAATCACGGGAAGTGCATCCGGGTTCGGAGATGTGATGTCGAGGATTAGCTCGCCATCGGCCACAACGGTCATGAAGTCCAGGAACGCGCAGCACTCCGCCTCACGTTTGGTCAAGTCGCCGAGGTGCGACTCCAAGTCTGATGGGAACCGGATTCGCGCACCGCCAGTGAGCGCTTCAACTGCAATCGCCTTGCCGCGGAGGTCGCTCCATTCGAATGCCTGCCCGACCGCATCCTTCGACGTGAGCGTGCAGACGACTGGTCTGGGCGCTGATGGCATGCACCGAACCTACGACCTCAAGTTGACTTGAGGTCAAGGAAAACTTCAGCGGACTGCTGGCGAGGCCCAACCCTCGGACCCTGTCGGCCCGACTGTTGCGCCTGACCCAAGGTCTTTGGACTCTGGCCGCTCGCGACCCGCAACTCAATGATTGCATGAACTGCATCGTCGCGGCCGCTCGTGTCGGCACCGGTGTCACGAGGAGTTTGCGATGGATTTTGACGTTTCAGAAGAGATGTCGGTTCGACTCGAAATGATCCGCGAGTTCATGGATCGAGAGGTCATCCCACTCGAGGGCGAGATGCTGCACGGTGACGCCGGGAGGCTCCAGGTCTTGGTCGCCGAGGCGCAGGGCAAGGTGAAGCAGATGGGGTTGTGGGCACCGAACCATCCCGTCGAATTCGGAGGTCTCGGCCTGTCGATGGTCGACCATGGCCTCTTCGCCGAGGCGGTCGGACGCAGCCCACTCGGCATGACGGTGTTCGGCACGCAGGCACCCGATGCGGGCAACGTCGAGATCTTGCACAAGTACGGCACCGTCGAGCAGAAGGACCAGTGGCTCCGACCACTCGTCGATGGCGAGATCCGCAGTTGCTTCTCGATGACCGAGCCCGAGACGGCCGGGTCGAACCCACTGCTGCTGGAGACCACCGCCGTCAGCGACGGCGACGACTACGTGATCAACGGCCAGAAGTGGTTCACGTCGTCGGCCGACGGTGCCGCCTTCGCGATCGTCATGGCAGTCACCAACCCCGAGGCACCGCCACATCAGCGCTCCAGCATGATCATCGTCCCAACCGACACTCCCGGATTCGAACTCGTCCGCAACGTGAGCGTCATGGGCCACGCAGGGTCGGGCCACGCCAGCCACGGCGAGGTCGCCTACCAGTCGTGTCGCGTTCCGAAGACCAACCTGCTCGGATCTGAGGGCGGCGGCTTCGTCATCGCCCAAGATCGACTGGGCCCCGGTCGAATCCACCACTGCATGCGCTGGCTGGGCATCGCCGGCCGAGCCTTCGAGATGATGTGCGAGCGGGCGAATCAGCGCACGATCGACGCGACTGGTGCAACGCTCGCAGACCGCCAAGTGATCCAACACTGGGCGGCCGAACTCGAAGCCGAGATTCGAAGCGCGCGGCTGCTCACCCTGCACGGCGCTTGGTCGATCGACCAATACGGGGCCAAGGCAGCACGCGACGAGATCTCTGCGATCAAGTTCGTCGTCGCCAACACGATGCTCAAGGCTGTCGACACCGCAATCCAGGTCCACGGAGCGCTCGGCGTCACCGACGACACCGTCCTCGCCTATTGGTATCGCCACGAACGCGCCGCCCGCATCTACTACGGCGCGGACGAGGTCCACAAGACCAGCCTCGGTCGCCGGATCCTCCGCCGCTACGCGTCCTGACCCCGCGCGTTCTGTGTCACCACAGACGTCAAACGTCGATGCTTGTGGTGACACAGAGATCGACCCGCGTTGCTGTGTCACCGCAGACGTCGATCCACACGGTTTGTGGTGACACAGAACGATCGCCTACGACGCTGCGGTGACGAGCCAGGCCGTCACGGAGACGACGAAGAAGAGCATGATCGCTTCGGCGGTGACCGTCGAGCGCAGTTCCGCGAGCAGGGCGGGTGACTCCGGGTCAGCTTCGAGGGCAGGCAGCAGCCGGAAGTGGTTGTACGCCCCGCCGAGCACCGCGAGGCCGACCGCCGCGGTCTTCAAGAGGAGAATCTTGCCCCACGTCGTCCCGGTGAGTTCACCGAACGAGTCGAGCACGAGAACGGCCATAACACCGCCAGCGGCGATGACCGAGGCGAGGGCGATGGTCGCGACCTTGGAGAACCGAACGACGAGTTCGACGATCCGCATCGGCTCGTCGCGTCGGTAGCGGCTCCAGACAACAATCGCCAGCGTCACGACACCGCCGACCCACACGGATCCTGCGGCGACATGGACCGTGTTGACGAGTGCATGGAGTGGCCGGAACCCCTTGCTCACCGTGTGGCCGTCGAACCAGAAGGACACCAAGATGAAGAGAGCACCGGCGAGCGCCGGCCACGATCGAGCGTTGGGCGTCCAGCGACCGCGGGAGATTGTTCCGCCCATCCCGATGGCGAGTCCGAGGCCGCCGACGATCCGCAGGGTCGTCGCAAACCCCGGCGCTGTTGACCATGTCGAGCCGAGCGACTCTCCGCCGATCCGCCCAACTCCGACGTATTCGATCGCGGCGCC
>JAJCXU010000617.1 GCA_029263275.1 Ilumatobacter sp. | reverse complement strand
GTCGAGGTCGAGCGCACCGATTCGACTCGCTGGAAAGCGCATCACGATGCGCCCGCTGGCCGCGTCCGACTTCCGCTCGTGGAGCGAAGTCCGATCCCGCAATGCCGACTGGCTCACCATCTGGGAACCGCTCCGGCAACCGACGCTCCCGGACCCCACTACCGACCGGTCCGCGTTCACGTCTCGATGTGTGCAGCGCGACCGCGACAGGGTGAACGGTGTTGCGTATCAGTTCGGCCTGTTCATCGACCAACACGTCGCTGGCGAGGTGAACCTGAACAACGTCATCCGCGGCGCGATGCAGTCAGGAACCATCGGCTACTGGATCGACCAACGCCACGCGGGCCAGGCCTACGTCGCTGAGGGTGTCGCCTTGCTCATCCAGTTCGCGTTCGAACAATTGAATCTGCACCGAGTGGAAATCTGCATCGTGCCGCGCAACACGAACAGTCGCCGCGTGATGGACAAGCTTGCACTACGCGATGAAGGAATTGCGTTGCGTTATCTCGAGATCAACGGCGTGTGGGAAGACCACATTCGCTACGGGATGACCATCGAGGAATGGCAGGCACGACGCGACGAGATCGTCGCCGCCTGGCTCTGAGTGCCAAGCGGCGCAGATCCGTGGGAATCAGTACGTGATGAGGCCAGCGTTGTCGCGGGCGGCGCGCACGGCGGCCGCTCGTTCACGACGCACCTGCGTGCGGCGCTTCCACATCTTCGTCTTCCAGTGGCGCTTGGGGCCAGAGCGCTTGGCAAGCTTGCTCTTGGCCACCTCAGCATCATGGTGATGCATCGGCCTCCACGCCTCACCGGGCTCGTGTACATCGGCGGGGTCGATTCCGCCGGAGATGTCCTGCGCAGCTGACTGCAGCTCCACTCGAATTCGACTTCGCTCGGAATGAGCGTGCGCTCGAACTTCTTGCTTCACCTGCATCGGAACATCATGATCCCGGTTGCGTTGGCTCATTGGCTACCTCCTGCTTTGCGGACTCTGCCGCGATGGTTTCGGTTGCTTGCACTTCCGAACTTACCTCATGTCATCGGCCTCTGAACAGGAAATCCGTGTAACGATTCTGCGCGAATTCTCGATGAACACTCTCCATGCTTGTCGAGCTCGCTGCGTGGCCAAGACGTGAACATTTCGGGATCAAGGGCCGATCTCGCTCCTGTCCGTCAAGAACGCGAACAGAGGTGTCGATACACCACCGTGGACACCTTGCCGCCGCCCATCCAAACACGCCCCGACATCGAACCGATGTCGGTGACCGGAGCATCGACCATTGCCAGCCGCTTGGCTGCAACGACGAATGCCGTGATCGCCGGCAAGGCCGACGTCGTCGACACCGCAATCGCCACGTTGCTGTCCGGCGGCCATCTCTTGATCGAAGACATTCCTGGAGTCGGCAAGACGCTCCTCGCTCAGGTGCTCGCCGCATCGGTCGGCGGGTCGTTTCGGCGCGTGCAGGGAACATCAGATTTGTTGCCCGGCGACGTCACCGGCTCAATGGTGCCGACCGGCGATGGCAGCGGAACTGCCGCGATCACCATGACGTTTCGTCCGGGACCCGTGTTCGCGAACGTGGTGGTGTTCGACGAGTTGAATCGCACTACTCCGCGTACGCAGTCCGCGCTGCTCGAACTAGCCGAAGAAGGCACGGTGACCGTCGATGGAACCGGTCATCGACTCCCCGTTCCGTTCATGTTGGTCGCCACGCAGAACCCCATCGACATCGCGGGAACGCACGCCTTGGGCGAGGGGTCGCTCGATCGATTCGCCGCAGTCGTGACCCCGGGGAGAGCCACCACGGCGTCCGAGCTCGAGGTACTCGCCGGACGGCAGGGACGAACGATGCTCGACGGTGTCGCGCCAGTCGTGAGCCTGGATGAGATCGTGCAACTGCGCAACGTCGTCAGCCAGGTACACGTCGCCGATCCACTCGCCGCGTACGTCGTCGAGATTCTCGATGCCACGCGGACGCACCCCGCCATCCGACTCGGAGCATCGACACGCGGCGGCCTCGCTCTGCTCGGCCTCGCCCGAGCCCGAGCCGTCATGGCCGGACGCAGTTATGTCGTCGCGGACGATGTCGCAGCCCTCGCCGTGTCGGCGCTGGCGCACCGCGTGATCACGGTCGACGCGAACCATTCGATCGATCTCGGACGCTCACTCGTTGCGGAGTGCCTCGCCGGCATCACCGCTCCAACGGCGTGACCGATCTCGCCGAGCGCGGCGCGCCAACGACCGGCCGCGTGCGACTGGCCGGATTGTCTTCTGGTGCACTGTCGTTCCTCGGCGCCTGGATGGTCGGCGCGGCCATCGCTCGCCTGACCGGCGCCGCTGCGGTCCTCCTCCTCCTCGCTGCCACGCTCGTCGGGTTCAGTGCTGCCATCGTCAGCGGCCGGCGCAGCCTGCGGAGCATCTCGGTCACCGACCTCGCCGTGTCACCCTTGACCACGGTCGACGACGAGACGGCCGTGTTGCTACAGATCAGCGGCGCCCCCGTTCACCGAGACGGTGTACTGCGAGTGTCCGACGGCGCCCATGACTTGGCAACGATTCCGTTCGATGCACTCGACGAGCACGGAACGGTCCACTCCACCATTTCGTTCTCCACGCCTGGAATCGTCGATCGACTCCATGTGGACATCGCGCATGCTGGGCCGGTCGGAATCGTGTGGATGCGGCGAAACGATGTCGTGCCCATCGACCCCGTCTGGGTGACACCGCTGCCCCTCGGGCCCACCATCGACGTCGAGACGGCATCGTCGAATGTCGATGGTGCGGTGCTGACGGAGCACGGTCCGAAACATGGCGACATCGACGGTGTCCGCACATGGCGCGACGGCGATGGCGACACGTCGGTCCATTGGCCATCCACGCTGCGCGCCGGGTCACTCATCGTGCACGACCGCGAGACCTCGCGCGACCGACAGTGGATCGTCGACGTCCCGGCCTACCCGCTTGAACCGGACGCCGCTGCCCGCGTGACCCACACACTGCTCGAGGGATTGCGGATGGGACATCGCGTTTCCGTTCGACGAGCAGCATCCGATGGTGTTGGTCAGCCGGACCGCTCACCCGCCGTCGCGGTGATGCAGCCTGATGACGCACGACGATGGGGCGCAGAACTGATCGGCGAACACCGGCCAGACACCAATGCCCCGACGCCCTGGTATCGACGCACACTCCACGTCAATGCTCGTCTCGACACCTTCAGCCGCGTGGGGACACGCAGTCGGTGGCTGACGGCGTTGGCTTCCCTGATCGCGCTCGGCATGTTGATCGGTGCGCTCGACGCGAACCCGACACACATCGCGCTCGGCGCGGGTGGTCTTGCAGTCGGGACCATGATCTCGCTCTGGTGCGCCAGGCGCGAGCGCCGGCCGTGGTGGCTCCGCCTCCTCGTGGGCGGCGCCACGATCGGAGCGCTTGCGTCCATCGGGTCGACCGTCGGCGGCATTGGCGGCCTCCTCGAAGCTCTGCGCGGGCCAATGCCGGACCTCCTGATGCTGCTCCTCGTGATCCACGGCTTCGAGGTCGTGGATCGACGTACGCTGCGCGTCCATCAAGCAATTGGTGGCGTGATCATCGCGTACGCGACTGGCCTTCGCATCGATGACCGTGTCGGACTCTGGATGGCCGCCTGGGCGGTCGCCATCGTCGCTGCGGTACGCGCCGCCAATCGACGTGACCGCGCTCGACCGAGCCATGCCGCGCCGCGACTCCACCGAGCGGCCAAACCGATCGGTGCCGTTGTTGCCGCCGCGCTGGCAACCCTCGCGGTGCTTTCGATCGTTCCGGTGCCAGACGGACCAGCCCGACTCGGGCTCCCCGCACTGTCCAACGATGCACCGACGGCACCCACTGCAGGCGGCCTGGCGGGCCCGAGCGGCAATGCGCCAGCACCGAGCGATGGGACCCGCGGCTCGCTCGGGGAAGTCGGCGGATATCCCGGATTCGCCGACACGATGGACACCTCAGTGCGCGGCGATCTCGGCGACCAGATCGTGATGCGCGTGCGCGCCCCAAAGCCTGACTTCTGGCGCGGCCAGACGTTCACGAACTTCGATGGACGTTTGTGGAGCGTGTCTCCTGATCTCGGCCGGCGGCGCACGGGACCTCAGATCCAGGTGCCGGCCACCCTCGGCGATCTGCCTCGACAAGGGATCGCCGCCGAGACCGAAGAACTCGTCCAGACCTTCTACGTCGAAGCGGATCTGCCCAACGTCGTGTTCGCCGCAGCACGTCCGGACGTGGTGACATTTGATGGTTCGATCTACACCCGCCCCGACGGCGCGTTGCGGTCCGATGTGACCCTCAACGAGGGGTCGGTGTACACCGTCGTGTCGAAGCGGGTCCAGGTGACATCAGCGTCGCTGCGTTCCCAGGGCGATGTCTCGGACATGTTCGAGGCAATCACCGATCCGGCAGGACGGGCAGTGATCGACCCCTACTTGGCGATCCCGGCTTCGACGACACAGCGCACCATCGATCTCGCCGACGAACTGCGGCGGCCAGGCGCCTCGACCTACGACACGATCTTGGCGTATCAGAATTGGCTGGCCATCAACACGGAGTACGACCTCGACGCGCCGGTCCCCGCCGAGGGCGCCGACGCAGTGGATGACTACCTCTTCGTGTCGCAGCGTGGCTTCTGTGAGCAAATCGCATCAAGCCTGGCAATCATGCTGCGGAGTCAGGGTGTCCCGACGCGCATCGCAACCGGCTACGTGCCGGGCGTTCGCGACAAGGTGTCCGGAGTGTTCGAAGTCCGAGCCAGCGATGCGCATGCCTGGGTTGAAGTCTGGTTCCCTGATTCCGGTTGGCAGGCGTTCGACCCAACGGCGAGTGTCCCGTTGTCGGGCGAGGCCGCGCAGGGATCGGTCGGCGGCGAGTTGGTCAGCGCCGCAATCTCCGGCATCGCCTCTCGCCCGGTCGAGATCGGCCTGATCGTCGGTTTCGCCACGATGGTGCTCGGTGCGTTCCGTGCAATCGTCGGGTTCGTTCGACGTCGTCGCCGCGGCAGATGGGGCGTCTTGCAGGATCGGTTCACCGAACTCACCGGCCCCAATGCCATCACCAACCCAGAACGAGCAACGGCCTTCGACGATCTCGCCGCCACAGAGCTCGCCGAGCTCCTCGATCAAGCCGCCTTCGACCCAAGCTGGCAAGACACCAACGAGTCCTACCAATCAGCCACCAGAGCCCTCAAGACGCTCGAGGTCAGCGGCTAGAAATCTTCGACTGCAGCGCGGCAAGGCGCTCGGCGAACCAGGGTTGCCTGGTGCTCCACAGCTGGGGTCGCAGTTCCCGGGCGACGGCGTCGGTGTGGTTGTCGACATCTGCCATGTCGAGGATGGTCTGCTTCGCCTCGATCGCCAGCTGGCGCGGTGCGGTGGCGGCCTTGGCCGCGAACTCGTGCGCGACCTCGAGGAGGTCATCGCCCGGCACTGACTTGTAGGCCAGCCCGACGCGCTCCGCTTCCTTGCCGTCGAGCACCTGGCCGAAGATCACTGCCGCCATCGCTGCCTGTGGGCCTGCGATCCGGCGGAACATCCACGTGTGGCCGCCGCCCGGGTGGAGGCCGAGTTGGAGGAAACGCGTGTCGAGCTTGGCGCGATCGCTCACGATTCGAACGTCGCAGCCAAGTGCGAGGTTCATACCCGCGCCGACAGCGGCACCGTTGACCGCGGCGAGTGTCGGGAGCGGCGAATGAGCGATCCGTAGGAAGCCTTCGTAGATGACACCGAGACTCTCGCCGGTCGCCTCGGCAAGGTTCCCCAAGTTGGCGCCGGCGCAGAACGCGGGCGGCGTGCCGGTGACGACAATGGCCCCCACATTCTCGTCGGCCTCGAACCGGTCCATGGCGGCAACGATCTGTTCGACCATGGGATAGGTCATCGTGTTGCGTTCGTCGGGGTTGTTGAGCGTGAGCGTGGCAACGCCATCGGTGATGTCAGTGAGTACGAGGGACATCGTCCGATCATGCCATTCCGACGTCGCGCGTACATCTTTCGGAGGCCGGTACCGATCGCTGTCCGGCCTGGTCATCTCGGCGCCCTAGCCTCGGGCGCATGCTCGACCACGTCTTCACCGATGCGATCAGCGCGCTGCGCGACGCCTTCGAGTCGGCATTTCTGGAGCGGCAGGCGTTCGAGGAGCACTTCCAGTCCGATGTGCTGTCGGGAGATCTGACCTGGGAGACCAGCTACGGGTTGCCCGGCGAAGGTGAACCGCCGCGCGTCGTCGCCCACATCACGTTCGATTGGCCAGCTTGGAGCCAGGCGGCATACCGCCACTGGTATCTCGAAGAAGAACTCGAGCGGCGCCCAGCAATCGAAATCGAAATCGTGTTGCGCGTCCAGCAGCTGACCGATCCCGCTGACCCATCGCTGATCTACGGGACCGTGCCCGACATGAGCCCGCTCGTCGGCGACGATCGGCTCGAACGCGCCGGAATGACAGCGGAAGTGGCCCACGCCGATCCGGCGGACGGCCCACCGGTTCTTGGTGATGCCCGGTCCGAACACGCCGTCGAGATCACGTACGAAGGGCTCTACGAACTCGCCGAGGCAACGGTCGCCGACGGAACCAACTCACTGCTCGATGAGCACTTCGGTGCTCTCGGCGGATGGATTGCCTCGATGCTCGTGAAGCTCGGCGACCTCGGCCTCGACTTCCTCCCCGACCCAGACTGAACGTCGACAGCACGGATGGTGCGACACTGCTGAGATGGCTGACGACGTAGTGCTGTACGACGTGACGGAGCGGATCGCCACGGTCACGCTCAATCGCCCCGAGACGCGCAATGCGTTGTCGAGTGAGGTGTTGCGTCAATTGCCCGAGCTAATCAAGCGAGCTGAGGGCGATGACGACGTGGACGTAATCATCCTCACCGGCTCAGACCCGGCGTTCTCTGCCGGACTCGACTTGAAGGAGCTGGGGTCGACGGGCGGGAACCTCGCGTCGTCGTCGAGTCGCGAACGCGGGCCGTTTCCGCATCTGACCAAGCCGTTGATCGGAGCCATCAACGGTGTGGCGATTACCGGCGGCTTCGAGCTCGCGTTGAACTGCGACTTCCTCATCGCGAGCGAGCACGCGAAGTTTGGTGACACCCACAGCCGCGTTGGCGTGATGCCGGGCTGGGGGCTGACCGTGTTGCTGCCTCAAGCGATCGGCGTGCGGCGCGCACGCGAGATGAGCTTCACGGGCAACTTCATGCTCGCTGACGAAGCCTTGGCTTTCGGGCTCGTCAACCATGTCGTTCCGCATGCCGACTTGATGGCGTTCACGCGAGCCATCGCGCTCGACATCTGCGGCAACGAGCAGGACGGCGTCCGCCAGATCCGATCGACGTACGACGCCATCGCCACCGACGACGACGCCTGGGAATCCGAAGCACGCGACGGCCGCGCCTGGTCCCGCACTCAGTTCACCCCCGCAAAGGTCGAGGCCCGAAGAGCACAGATTCAGGCCAGAGGGCAACAGCAATAGCTCACGGCTCGACGCCGCGATGACGCACCTCTAGATATTTGCGCCGCGGGCACGGAGGTCGTCACGGACGGCTTGCGCAATGTCGAGCGCGAGAATTTCGGCGCCGGTGGTGTTCAGATGGAATCCGTCGTCGGCACGCACGTCCTTGCCTTCTCCGTCACGCGGATCGATGACGAATTCGGCCCAGTTGCCGTCGCGCCCGGAGAACCGAGCCCAGGTGTCGATGAAGATCACCTCGGGTCGAGCCGCAGCGGCAGCTTTCGCGGCGCGATCCTGGAGTGCCAGTTTTGCCGTGACGTCGGGATTGTCATCGTTCGGGATGCCGACCCAAATCACGGTGCGGTCGTCTTCGAGCAGGAGATCCATGACGTCGCCAGCGCGCTTGGTGTATTCCTCGGTCCATTCCGCTTCGTTGTCGAGCGGATCACCGATGACGAACTGAAGCTCCTCTTGGAACGCCGACAGCCCCTGTGAGTCGTTGCCGCCGAACGTTGCGACAACGATGTCGGGGTCGACCGCGGGGAGCGCCGATGCGAGCTCCTCCGGCCAGTTGTAGAAGTCGGGGCGAGCGAGACCCGACGAGACCTTGTAGTTGAGTTCGGTCTCGGCAACGGCTGTGCCATCGACGAGTTGCTGCAAGTACGGCCCGAACGTGCCGGCGTCGCTGTCGCCGACGATGTAGACCTTCGCCTTGTTGTCCGGACTCGGCGGACCGGTGTTTGGCGGCTCGGTCACCGGAGGTGCGGTCACGGGAGGCTCGGTATCCGGCACGTCGGTCGCAGGAACCTGGATTGCGTTCGGATCCTGTTCTCCGGTGTCGACCAACGTCGTTTCGCTGATCGGTAGCTCCTCACCAGGCGACGTGCTGACCACGACATCGTCGGCACCACCGAAATACTCGGTCAGGGCCTTCACGCCGCTGTAGCCAACGACGAGCAGCACAATGAGCACCATTGCCCGCCGCAGCAGCAGCTGGAGGCCGGGAGCAGGCTGGGGAGCGGGCCGATTCATGACGTCGACAGGATAGGGCGAGCAGCGCAAACGCCCAGGGCATGCATCGTGAGGCCGCCCAGGAAGCCCTCCACACCGCGCCCTGAGTGACACCGATGTGACTTAGGACGGTTTCCCTGCCCGTCACAGCGAGGTAACGTTGCAACCCACGTGAACACCTGACGGTCACTCCGTCAGACAACTCTCAAGGGGAGAATATGATCAAGAGCAAGAAACTGCTCGCTGTTGCCATGGTGGGTGCCCTCGGGCTCGCCGCGTGTGGCAGTGACGACGACGCCAGCACCGAGACCGACGCACCAGCGGATACCGAAGCTGACGCTCCGGCCGACACCGAGGCACCTGCCGACGGCGAAGGCGGCACTGTCTGCGAAGTCACCGACATCGGTGGCGTCGACGACA
>JAJCXU010000616.1 GCA_029263275.1 Ilumatobacter sp. | reverse complement strand
GCACTCTGCAGCCGCTTCCGCGACGTGGCGGCTGCCGTCGACGATCGTGGGTCGGTCACCCTTGCGGTAGGCGAGGTGGACGACGGCGTTCGGCTTCCATCCGGTGATCGAGTCGATGGTCGATTCTCGCCGACGGATGTCCATCGACGCCGATGACGGCGCCACCAGTTCCCACCCGTCGCTCGCATGCCCGTGGGTGAGGTGACGGCCGAGGAAACCCGAGCCGCCCGTGACCAACATCAGTTTCCGTCGTCGGTGCCGCAACGCCATCCGCCGACCCTACGCGCCCACCCCGGCAGCCATGAGTCTGCTGGCGGCCAGTTCGCTCCGATGCTCATCACCCCTGCCGGTTCCCCGAGAGTGATGAGTCTGCTGGCGGCCAGTTCGCTCCGGATCTCATCGCCTTGTGGTGCGGGGGAACGCGATGAGTTTGCTGGTGCGGGGGTCGCTCGGAGACTCATCGCTGTTGGGGTGGCGGCGCGGGAGGGGTCGTGGGGGATAGAACATCGGGGTGCCGATCGTCCACGCCATCGTTCTCGGAGTCGTGCAGGGCTTCTCGGAGTTTCTGCCGATCTCGTCGAGTGGGCACCTGCTCTTCGTTCCCTGGTTGTTCGGATGGGAGGACTTCGGCGGTGCCAACGGCGAGTCGCTGAAGAAATCGTTTGACGTCGCGCTCCACCTGGGCACGTTCGTCGCAGTGCTCGGCTACTTCCGCAAGGAGGTCAAGAGCTACGTGGTCGAGGGCACCAAGTTGGTGTTCACGCGCACCAAGCCGACGACCACCGACGGTCGGCTGGCATGGCTCTTCGTGCTCGCCACGGTCCCGGCGGCGGCAATCGGCGCGCTGTTCGAGGACAAGATCGACACCGCGCTCGGCACGCCGTTCATCATCGCGCTGTCGTTGATCGGATTTGGTGTGCTGCTCGGCTGGGCTGATCGCGCCGCCGGCAAGCGGGAGATCGAGGATTTCCAAACTGGCGATGCACTCAAAGTCGGCGTGGCTCAAGCCCTCGCACTCAATCCGGGAACGAGCCGGTCGGGCATCACGATGACGGCGGCCCGTTGGATTGGATTCGAGCGCGAGGCTGCGGTTCGAATCAGCTTCGTCATGTCGCTGCCGGTGATCTTCGGGGCGGTCGTGTTCAAGATGCTGAAGATGTTCAGCGATGGAGGGTACGAAGATCTCCTCCTCCCGATGGCGGTGGGCATCGTCACCTCGTGTATCGCAGGACTGATCGCGGTCTGGGGCACCATCAAGCTGGTCAGCACCCGCAACCTGATGCCGTTCGTCATCTACCGCATCGCCGTCGGTGTGGTGATGCTGATCATTCTCGCCGCTGGCTGGCGCGACAACATCGCTGTTTGACGCTCTGTCCGTCGGCTTGATCGCTGGCCATCAGGGCAGGAACAACAGCGACACGGTCCCGAGTTGTGCGGCGGCTGCCACCATCGGCGCCTCCGACGCAGGCACTGCGATCAAGGTCACCTCGTCCTCGGCACCGACCACCGTCGCGACCGCCGCGAGGACCACTCCTTCCGACGTGACGACGACCGTAAGGCCAACGGAGACGTCGCTGGCGAGCGGGTCGATCACGCCGACCACGGCGGTGCCGGGTTCGGCGAAGGCTGCGGGGCCAGCCACGGGCGAGATGTCGGCGGTGGTGATGACGGCGCCGTCGACCACGCGTTGCCGGACCCGCCCCTCCGGCGGCATCGACGTCAGCGCTTCGCGCGGCGCCATCGCCGCGGGCAGCGCGACCACCTCCGCGATGATCGGGTCGCCGGGCTCGAGGTCGGCACTGGCCACGACCACGTCGACGGTGGTCCCCCACGAGTCACGCTCGCGTTCCACGGCACTTGCACGCTGGTGGTTCGTCCAGCCGACACCGGCAGCCAGAGCGAGCACGATGGCCCATCTGACCCAGCCGTGCCGCGCCAGAAAGATGCGGACTCGCACGATGAAGTGCATGGGTTCTCCCTCGACAGTGGTGATCTGGAGGGGAGAGTCGGTAGCGCTGACGCTATCGCCGCGCTCAGGCCGGCAGATGTGGAAGCGCTGCAGTGATGAGCCGCCGCACGTTGTCGACGTTCTGTTGCACCATCGCAAACACGGCGTTCATGGTGACGGGTTCATGCCCGTCGACTCCGGCGTCGAAGTCGGTGACCAGTGCGACCGATGCGTACGGAATACCCGCTTCCGCAGCGAGCACGGCCTCGGGATACCCGGTCATGTTGACCACATGCCAGCCCATCTGTCGGAACCACACACTCTCGGCCTTCGTCGAGAAGCGCGGGCCGTTGATGACGACCATCGTTCCCGAGTGGCGAACCTGTACGTCGTCGAGCGTCGCCCCTGCGGCAATGAGCGCATCGCGGAGATTGCTGTCGTACGGCTCGGCGAAGGTCTGATGATGGACGGGGCCGTCGGAGCCGGGCATGCCGTCATCAGCTCCGACGTCGTGGAACGTGTCGCGCCGCCCGTTCGTGCGGTCGATGAGTTGATCGATGATCACGAGCTCACCGGGGTGGATGTCGGGTTGGAGTGAGCCAACCGAACACGGAGCGATGATCGACCGGACACCGAGCGACGCCATCGCCCACATGTTTGCTTCGAACGGAACGCGATGGGCCGCGTAGTTGTGATCACGTCCGTGTCGAGCGAGGAACGCGACCCGACGATCGCCCACGGTGCCAACGGCAATCGGCGCGGCCGGGTGGCCGTAGGGGGTCGCGATTTCGACGTCGGTTGCGTCGTCGAGAAATTCGTAGAAGCCGGATCCGCCGAAGACACCGACTTCGGCGCCGAGATCCGACGCTCGATCATCGAGCGAGACCAACATCGGCGTCGCAGTTCAGTCGGCCGTGCTGGACGACTTGGTCGGCGAGCTGGACGATGCAGCTGACGACGACTCTGTCTTCGTCGCGGTCGATGAGCTCGACGAGTCCTTGGAGCTGCTCGAGTCGGATGAATCCTTGGAGCTGCTCGAGGAATCGCTCGTGGAGCCCGCCGGTGTGGTTGTCGAGGTCTTGCCGCGGTTGTCGTTCTTGAAGAATCCGCTGCCCTTGAAGGTGACGCCGACGGGCTGGAAGACCTTCTTGACGGCCATCACATCGCCGGTGTCCGGATGTGCATACTCGGTCAACGAGTCGTCCTGGAAGGACTGCTGGACCTCGATGGTCTCTCCGGTGTCGGTGAACTTGTACACGTAGGTGGGCATAGCAGCGGTCAGAATACCGAGGGCAAGGCCCGCTGCCACGGTTGTACCGACAACGTTCGGCTCGAAACTCATCGCAGCAATGGTTGTAGGAACATGGTCCCGTCGTCGTCCGTCGGCGCGTGGTTATGGTGGCGGCCATGCAGGTGCGCAGTGCCGTCATTCCCGCCGCTGGCATGGGAACACGTTTCCTTCCGGCCACAAAAGCGGTGCCGAAGGAGCTGTTCCCAATTGGGGATCAGCCCGCACTGCAGATCGTCATCGACGAGGCGCTCGGCGCAGGCATCGATCACATCGTGGTGGTCAGCAGCCGCGACAAGCCGGCTGTCGCTGAGTA
>JAJCXU010000615.1 GCA_029263275.1 Ilumatobacter sp. | reverse complement strand
ACACCCGCCACGGTCGCTAACGTGGGCCTCGTGCGTTGCCCGGTCCGTTCGGCCCGGTCGCCGCCGCTCGCTCAGCGGCGTCGGAGGGCTTGTCTGATCAGCCCGGTCAAGATCTGGCGGCTGTGTTCGACTGACAGGTGTTGCCAGGTGCGCAGCCGGTCCCAGGTTTCCCAGCTGGTGTGAAGATCGAGCAGTTCGAGCGTCTCGCTGGCTGCGTCCGGGTCGAGCGCTGAGAGCTCGGGTTCGAATGTGCGGGCGAGCTGCTTGCGGAGGTGTGCGGTGAGCGAGGTCTGCTGCTTCTGGATCTCGGGTGACTGGTGCAGCCGGACCAGCGCGGAGCGTCGCGACGGCGCCACGGTCTCGAACAGTTCGGCGCGGTGGGCAACCACGCCGTCGATTCGAGCAGCACGGCTCCCGGTCGGCGGGCGAGCGGTGAACAGATCGGCGTGTTGTGCAAGCAGTCGCTCGGCGATTGCCGCCGCCAGGGCCTCGCGGTCTTGGAAGTGGGTGTAGATCGAGCGTGTGGTTCGACCGACCCGTGCCGCGATGTCCTCGATGGTCGGTGTGAGGTTTCCTTCGGCGTGGAGATCGAGCATCGCGTCCATCACCGCTTCGCGGGTACGTGCTCCCCGTGCGACGCGTCCGTCCTCATCCACTTCGGTCATGCAGCGTCGATCGTAGGCCCGACCGCGTCGATCAGCTGCGTCAGTGCGTCGCTCGACGCCGGATCCTCCACGAGGTTGGTGTCCTCGTCGTGATCTGAGTCGAGGTCGAACAACTCGACGGCCTCGCCGGTATCGGCGTTGATCGTGGCGCGCCACTGGCCATCGGTGATGGCATGCCACGTCGGCAGGTCGGGTCGCATGCGGATCATGCTCGCGACGTGATCACGAGTCGAGCCAGCACCGGCGTCGCCGGTCACCAGCGGCACGAGCGACCGCGATGGTGCGCCGTCGAGCGATGGGGCATCGCCCGCGTCGAGCAGTGTTGCCGCGATGTCGAGCGCCTGCACGGGCGCAGCCTCCACGCGTCCGGTGACACCACCGGGCGGTCGCACGATCAAGGGCACTCGCACCGACGATCGATAGAAGTTCATCTTCGCCATGAGCCCGTGGTCGCCGAGCATCTCGCCGTGATCCGACGAGTACACAATCCAGGTGTTGTCGAGCTCGCCTCGCTGCTCCAACAACTCAAGCATGTCGCCGATGCGCTGATCGATCAGCGAGATCATCGCGTAGTACTGACGCGCACCCTCCAGCACGAACTCGTCGGTCAGCAGCTCGCTGTGGGAGTGCTTGCGCAGAAAGGTGAAGTGTTGGGCCCAGTCCTCGCCCAGCGGCTGGGGTTCGGAGCGGGCAACGCGTTCGATGTGTGCGTCGGCGTAGTGCTCGGCCCAGATCGGGTCGCCCATCAGCGGCACGTGCGGTTGCACGAACGACAGCTGCACGAACCAGGGACGGTCACTCGGTTGGCGACCGATCCACTGCTGCGCCTCGTCGGCGAGAAAGCAGGTGAGGTCCAACTTCTGCGGGAGCGGTGAGGTGACACCCTTCCAGTGGCCGTCGCCGCCCCGGAAGTTCGCCTGCACGATCTCTTGATATGGCTCGAGCTCGCCGCGTTCGCGCAGGAAGGCCATGTACGGGGTGTCGATGTCGAAGAGGTGCACGTACCGGTCGAACTCTTCCACGACGTGGTCGAATCCGAAGCTGGCGACCCACTCCTCGGTCGGCGGTGGCGTGCCTGGCTGGGCACCCATCGGCCACATGTCGAAATGGGTCTTGCCGATGGAGGCCGTTGTGTAGCCGCCCTGCTGCAAGCGGCGCGGGAAGGTGTCCCACTCGGGTTTGCAGTCGCCGGCGAAATTGCCGAGTACGCCGTGGTCGCTTGGGTAGCGCCCGGTCAACAGCGAGGCTCGCGCCGGTTGGCAGATCGGCCCCTCGGTCCACGCGTGATCGAAGCGGACGCCTTCGGCGGCGAGTCGGTCGAGGTGCGGCGTGACGACGACGTCGTTGCCCGCGCAACCCATCGCGTCGGCGCGGTGCTGGTCGGCGTAGATGAACAGCAGGTTGGGTTGCTTGTCGGGCTGCTGGTCGCTCATTGGCCCACACCTTCCCACGAGATGAGCCCCTGCTTCAGACGAATGCCGCTTGACTTGTAGAGCCCCTTACTCGGATACGGCTCGATCTGCTTCGACCGGGCGCGGCACAGGTCCGACTTGATCTCGCGTGCCCGGATGACTGCGGGCTCGTCGTCGGGGCCCAGTGCCACGAGGTCGATGACGTGCATGGCGAGCTGCGGGTCCCCGTCGGCCGCGAGCGCTTCGGCTTGGGCGATCACGGCAGCGGGGTCGGCAATGGCGTCGAAGGTCGCGCGGGCCACATCGGCTGGATCAGAGGGATGCAGCGATGTGGGGTTGCGGTCCCACCAGCCGCTTTCTTCGCGAATGAGGTCGCGCACGATGTAGTCCGGGCTTCCGTAGGCGTGGGCGAGCCACGGGTAGTCGAAGATCTCTGGTGGATAGGTGATGTCGGCGAGGATGTCGCGTTCGTTCATCCCGTGGTTGAGGCGATCGACCACCTCGGCGCGCAACCAGCGCAGCGCCTGCGATGTGGTGGTCATCCGCTCCATGTTGAGCTCCTCGCCGACCACGAAGTCACCGAACTCGATCACCAGGATCTCGGGGCGAAGTTCGGCCAGCCGGTCGATCGTGTCGGCCCAACGTCCGGTCAGGCGCAGCGAGCGCTGGGGCGTGCCGATGTTTGGGATGAACTCGGCGGGAACGGCCGCTCCAGTGAACAACGTGCTGGTGTCGGGGAGCCACATCGCCAGCGCGTCGTCGGTTTCGGAGGGGACCCACAGCAGTTCGATGCGCGGCTCTGCCTCGCGCAGCACCAGGTGGTCGTCGAACAATTCGGTCGGGTCGTGGCGCACCGGGTCGAATCGCGCCGAGATGCCGGGGAACTGCATCTCGTTGAGGATCATCTGGTAGTCCTCGGTCTCGCGGTAGCGCTCGTAGCGCAGCGGCAGGTTGCGGTGCGCGATGAGGCGCGGCGGGTCGTCGCCGCGTTCGGCGTTGTGTTCGAGCCACTGCGGGACGCCGAAGTTGTAGCCGAAGTGACCATGCGAGTAGCAGATCGCGATCACTGGCGAGTCGGT
>JAJCXU010000614.1 GCA_029263275.1 Ilumatobacter sp. | reverse complement strand
TCTCCGATGCTGACCTGGCTGCTCATCTCGACGCGGTGTGGAAACACGCGGCCTGGGCGGCTGCGCTGCACTTCCGGCTCCACACGTCTGACCTGGCGCCGATCGGTCGCCTGCTCGTCGCCGCCGAGGACTGGGGCCTCGAACCGACGGAGGTGATGGCCACCCTCGCTGGTGCATCGCCAGCGACGAGCGCACCGGCAAGAGCCCTGGCGGCCATCCGGGCCGAACTCGAACGTATTGGTCCAATGCCCCAAACACTCGATGGCGTGCGTGCGGCAAGCCCGGAAGCCGCAGCGCTCCTCGACGAGTATCTCGCTGAATTCGGCAATCGAGTGACCACCGGGTACGACATTCGCAACCGCACGCTCCGCGAACTCCCCGCCGTCGTCCTGGCATCGATCGGTGCGTCGACCGTCGATCTCGACGGGGCCGAAGAGGCGGGCGACAGAGCGTTCTCAGCGATGGCACAGCAACTCGCCGAGACAGACCGGGCGGAGTTCGCCAGCTTGGTCGAAGAGGCCCGGACGCTCTACGGGCTACGCGATGAGAACGGCCCCATCACTGCTGAATGGCCGGCCGGAATCGCTCGGCACGCGGTGCTGGAAGCGGGGCGCCGCCTGCGAACGTCCGGTGCCATCGCCGACCTCGAACACATCTTTGACGCGTCGATCGCGGAGATCACCGGCCTCCTTCGGGGAGATGACTCTCCCCTCG
Organism: Ilumatobacter sp.; assembly: GCA_029263275.1. Taxonomy (GTDB): domain Bacteria; phylum Actinomycetota; class Acidimicrobiia; order Acidimicrobiales; family Ilumatobacteraceae; genus Ilumatobacter_A. Next base: position 1,898 of record JAJCXU010000614.1, on the reverse strand, counting down.
CCGCGGAACTCGCGATGCGCTGCAACGAACGAATGGGTTGGGAATCCCTTGATGCGCCCGAGCGGCTCGGTCCGCCGAGTGAGCCACCGCCGGTCGACCTTCTGCCCGGTCGCATGCCCGAAATGATGCGAGCGGTCCTCATGGTCACGTCGCTCATGGATCCAGCGAAGGTGCAAGACGCCGGAGCAGGTGACGCGTTGTCCGGGATGGGCGTCGGTACCGAAACGGTCAGGGGCATCGCACGAGTTGTCGCGAATGCCGACGAGGCCTTCGAACGAGTCGAGCCGGGCGACATCATCGTCACCCGGCTCACCGTGCCCACGTTCAATTCGGTACTCGCGATGGCCGGGGGAGTGGTCACCGAAGGTGGCGGCCTCCTCAGCCACACCGCCGTGATCGCTCGCGAGCTCGGCATTCCGGCGATCATCGGCGTGGCCGGCGCATTGACCGACATCCCCGACGGAGCCGAGATCGAACTCGACCCGGTCGCGGGCACCGTCACCGTCACCGTCACTGCTGTGTGATCAGAGGTCGCGATAGAAGTCAGGAACGTGCAACGTGCCCCCGTCTCGTTGCCGTCCGCATCGAAGGTGCTGGCGCTGGCACCGCCGACCCGAAGGTTCATGCCTTCGAGGACAATGACGACCTCCTCATTGCTGATGTCCAGGACCCCGGGCGGTATGACCATGAACGTCTGGGCCGACGATCGTCGATACACGTGAGGAAGTAACTCATCGATTCCTCGTCGAAGACCACCGAGTCCGATGGGTGTGAGCAGTGTCCGCACGAGGCGTCATCGAAGTGTCATCGGTTTCCAATTGTCTGACGCGCCAGGTCGAGAAGTAGCGTCGGCCGCCATGACGACTGACACCGGCGCTGTTGCCGACACGAATCGATTCCAGGATGTGCAGGGCGTCCGTGACGCCCTCAAGGAAGTGAACTACCTGGCAGACGATGGCATAGCGGGCGTGGCGTTCCTCGCCGACCGCCTCGGCAAGCCGATCCTGGTTGAAGGCCCTGCCGGCACCGGCAAAACCCAGCTGGCCAAATCGATCGCCGAGATCACCGGCTCGAAGCTCATCCGCTTGCAGTGCTACGAGGGCCTGGACGAGAGCAAAGCCCTCTACGAGTGGAACTACAAGAAGCAGTTGCTGCGCATCCAGACCGAGCGTGGTGACAACACCGAAGACTGGACCGACATCCAGGACGACATCTTCTCCGACGAATTCCTGCTCACGCGTCCGCTGCTCGAGGCGATCACCGCCGACGAGCCGGTCGTGCTGCTGATCGACGAAGTCGACCGCGTCGAAGTGGAGACCGAGGCGCTGCTGCTCGAGATCCTGTCCGACTACCAGGTCTCCATCCCTGAACTCGGCACGATCACGGCCAAGCAGATTCCGCTGGTGTTCCTCACGTCGAACAACACCCGTGAGCTGTCTGAGGCGCTCAAGCGTCGCTGCCTGTACCTCCACGTCGACTACCCCGAGCTGGAACGCGAACGCGAAATCGTGCTCGCCAAGGTCCCGAACATCACCGAGTCACTGGCCGACCAGGTCGCCCGCATCGTGCGGTCGATCCGCCAACTCGACCTGAAGAAGGCTCCGAGCGTGTCGGAGACCCTCGACTGGGCGCGCACGTTGATGATCCTCAACATCGACACCATCGACGAGCAGATCGCGAAGGAAACGCTCAACATCCTGCTCAAGTACCAGACCGACATCGCCAAGGCGACCAAGGAACTCTCAGTAGAAGACTGATGCTTGAACTTCTGAACGGCTTCGTCGTCGAACTCCGCAACGCCGGCCTTCCGGTCAGCCTGACGGAGAACCTCGACGCCATGGAGGCCGTGCAACACATCCCGATCGAGGATCGCGACGCGTTCAAATACGCGCTCGGCG
>JAJCXU010000613.1 GCA_029263275.1 Ilumatobacter sp. | reverse complement strand
GGTTCGAGGCGGCCGATCCCGGCGTTGCGAGAACTCCTCATCGAGCAAGCTCGACGTCGTCGTCTCGCGCCTTGGCCTCGACCACCTCACACCCGAATCAGATTGAAGGATTGAAACTGACTGTTTCCTGCTCCTCCCGCTGACGGGTTTGGCCATGGAGCGTTGAGAACTTGGGAGCGGCCTGCACTTGTTGTACAGGTCGCTCTCTTGGTTTTTCTCGGGCGGTATTGTGCGCGGCATGGCTGCGATCTTGATGGACGGAAAAGCACTGCGCGATGAGATCATCGCGGGATTGCGAGTCACGGTCGAGGCTGCCGGCTCGCCGCCGGTGTGTCTGGCGACGGTGCTCGTCGGCACCGACGGGCCGTCACAGCGGTACGTCGCCAGCAAGCACAAGAAGGCCGTCGAAGCTGGTCTCGTCGCACGTCACGTCGACTTGCCGGAGACGGCGACTCAAGCCGAAGTCGAAGCAGCGGTGCGCGAACTGACGGAGGACCCGTCGGTACATGGCGTGCTGGTGCAACTGCCGTTGCCCGACGGGCTCGACCCCGAACCCGTGCTCGATCTCATCCCGCCGGAGAAAGACGTCGACGGCCTGACCGAACGCTCGATGGGTCGGCTCGTGCGCAATCGCCCGGGCCTTGTCGGCTGCACGCCGCTGGGCGTGATGCGGCTGCTCGAGAAGTACAACGTGCCCACGTCCGGAGCCCGCGCGGTGGTCATCGGCCGCTCGACATTGGTCGGATTGCCGCTGTCGCTGCTGCTCAATCGCAAGGGTGTCGACGCCACGGTCACCATGGCGCACTCGCGCACGGCCGACATGGCAGCCGTCGTGCGTGACGCGGACATCGTCGTCGGCGCCGCAGGTCAAGCCGGCATGATCACCGGCGACATAATCAAGCCCGGCGCTGCCGTCATCGACGTGGGCGTTTCGCGTACCGAGGCAGGCATCGTCGGCGACGTCGACCGCGCCTCGGTTGAACCGATTGCGGGGTGGATCACGCCGATGCCGGGCGGCACTGGGCCGATGACCATCGCCTGTCTGATGGAGAACACCTTGACCGCCGCGCGGCTGCAATCAGCGTTCCCCGCCTGATCCGTTGCACCACGGGGTCCCGGTGATCCCAGTCGGTGAGACGATGTGTTCAAGGTTTGATTTCACCGGTACGATAATGAGAGTATGAAGTTCATGAGCGCACCCACCCTTGCCCTCGTCGTACTTATTCGGTAACGCGCCCAGCTTCTGCTGCGTGCGTTCCTCGACCTCCCAATCGGGAGGTCGTTTGCTTTTTCGCCCCGGTTTCCGAATCCCACCAACCTGCCACTCCGTAGCAATCATCAAACAATCATCAGAAGAAAGACCCAGTCACATGACTGAACCAGCAGCACCAGAACGCATCACCGGGGCACAAGCCCTGATCCGCGCGCTCGAGTACGAGAACGTCGATGTGATGTTCGGCTACCCCGGCGGGTGCATCCTGCCGGCCTACGACCCGCTGATGGACAGCCCGATTCGCCACGTGCTCGTGCGCCACGAACAGGGCGCGGGCCACGCTGCTGAGGGATACGCCCACGTGTCGGGCAAGCCGGGCGTCGCCATGGTCACCTCTGGCCCGGCGGCCACCAACCTCGTGACGCCGTTGATGGACGCCTACATGGACTCGATTCCGATGGTCGCCATCACCGGTCAGGTGCCGACGGCAGCCATCGGCAGCGATGCATTCCAGGAGTGCGACACCGTCGGCATCACTCGCTCGTGCACCAAGCACAACGAACTCGTCCTGTCGGCCGACGACATCCCGATGGCGATTCGCCAGGCGTTTCACATCGCCACCACGGGTCGACCCGGACCCACGCTCGTCGACGTCCCGAAGGACGCGCTCACCAACGAGATGACGTGGCATTGGCCGACCGATGAAGCGGTGCTCGAATCGCTGCCTGGCTACCGCCCGAACACCAAGGGCCATCCGCGGATGATCAAGGAGGCGGCCAAGCTGATCCTCGCCTCCGAGCGGCCGATCATCTACGCCGGCGGCGGCATTCTCAAGGCGCGTGCAGCAGGGGCGTTGCGCGAACTCGTTGAACTGATCGATGCGAACGTCGTCACGACGCTGATGGCCCGCGGCGTGTTCCCCGACGACCATCCCAACTGCATCGGCATGCCCGGCATGCACGGAAACGCCACCGCGGTCACCGCCATGCAGCAGAGCGATCTGCTCATCACGCTCGGTGCGCGCTTCGACGATCGGATCACCGGCAAGGTCGACGCCTTTGCACCTGAAGCCAAGATCATTCACGTCGACATCGACCCCGCCGAACAGGGCAAGGTGCGTCGCCCCGACGTGCCGATCGTCGGTGATGCCAACTACGTCATCAACGAGATCGTTCGTGAGATCAAGGAGTTGCTGCAAGGCGGCACGCGCCAAGCCGACATCTCGGCCTGGAAGAGCAAAGTGTCGGGTTGGCGGGAGCAATTCCCGATGACCTACGAACCGTCCGAGCCCGGAGCGGCCTTGAAGCCACAGTTCTGCATCGAGCAGCTCAACGAACTCGCACCCGAGGGCACGATCGTCACCTCCGGTGTCGGCCAGCACCAGAAG
>JAJCXU010000612.1 GCA_029263275.1 Ilumatobacter sp. | reverse complement strand
AGTTGTGACGACGGGTCGTCGTGATCGGCGCAGTCGATCATCACGTACACGCCCGCGGTGTCAGACGACACCGGTGATTGTCGGCCGAGGTGTTCACTGACGAGTGCCATGGCGGCCGGAGCGATCACCTCGGCTGCGTCGAGCGAGGCGACAGACTGGCGCAGTGCTGCGAGGAGCAGTCGTGCGGCATCAACGGAATCGAGCGCGACGAGTGCGGTGGTGGTGTGGCGGTACCACGGGACGAGTCGAAGGCGCGCCGCGGTGATCACGGCGAGCGTTCCCTCGGATCCGGCGAGCAATGATGGCCAATGCAGGCCCGCGGTCTCCTTGGGCAGTCCGCTGAGCGACCCGACGATCGCACCCTGTGCGGTGACTGCTTCGATGCCGACGACCTGCTGCCGCATGGTGCCGAACCGAAGCACGCGTGATCCGCCCGCATTGGTGGCGATTGCGCCGCCGACAGATGCGGTGTCTCGAGCGGCGAAGTCGACGGGTGTATCGAGCCCGGCGCCGCGAGCGTGCTCTCGCCACCGAGCGAGTGTCACTCCCGCGCCGGCAGTCACTTGCAGTGCGGTGGTGTCGACGGGTCCGAGTTGGGTGAGCCGGGTGAGCGACAGAACGATCGGGAGGCGACCGTCCATCGGCGCTGCAGCGGGAACGCCGCCGCCCACGAGGCCAGTGTTCCCCGCTTGGGGAACGACGTTCGTGCCGTGCACAGCGCAGCATCGGAGGACGTCCGCGACCTGATCGACCGAGCCGGGACGGACGACTGCCGCGCTCCGCCCGTGATACCGCCCGGTCCAATCGACTTCGTACCCGGCACGAACGTCGTCCTCGAGCAAGACGTGGGCCGCGCCGACCACGGCGGACAGTTCATCGATCAGGGCAGTGGATGACACGGCCACACCCTGTCATGGGTGCCAGCGTGTCGAAGTGATCGGGCAGGGACCTTGGGCCCGGGTGATTTGTGGCACATCGCTCTACGATCGAACTGTCTGCGCATCGGCGGGCAGCTTCAAGGGGGAGTGCACATGGAACAGTTCTGGCGCAAGGCTGGGCGGCAACTCGGCAAACAATGGAAGATCGTTCTCGCCGTTGTCATCGTGCTGACCGGTGTCTTGGCCATCGGCGCAGCGAAGATCGAGTTCGCCACCGGTCAGGACAGCTATCTCAACCCTGATTCACAAACGGCGATCGACAACGTCGAATTCCAGGACAACTTCGGCGGCGAGACCGTCATCCTCCTGTTCACCGCCAAGGACGGCGCCGACGTCGATGTCAGTGATCTCCTCAAGGGTGACAACCTCGCTGAGTTCCGTCGGCTCAATGACGAACTCTCTGCCGTGCCCGAGGTGTACTCGGTCATTACCCCACTCACATCGCTCACCTTCAGCTCAGAGCTGGTCACGTCCCAGCCGGTGACCAGCGCGGTTGGCACGAACGCACTGCTGTCTGCCGCAGCACGCGACGACGCAGGTACCGAAGAACGCAACGCCGACATCTCGGTGTCGCTCGCTCGCCGCGCAGCCGCGGGCGAACAGATTCTTGACAACCCCGACTGGGTCGAGCTGCTCGTCTTCGACAATGCCGGCTTCACGGCTGACAGCGGCGACGTGGTCGCGCCGCCCGTCGAAGACCGCCGTATCCGCAAGTCGCTCGCTTCGACGTTCCCCAACGTTGGGGATCGTCCTATCCATACGACCGCAGTTGGCGGCATCGTGCTCGAAGGAAACGCTTCGCTCGACGAGCAGTCGGCCGGCACCGAGAAGGTCGTCGCGATCCTCGACACGGCCAACATCGACGGCTTCGACCTCACCGTGACCGGCTCGCCCGTCTACCTCGCAGAGATCAACGACTATCTCAAGGGCGGCATGCTGACGCTCGGTCTCGCAGCACTCGTGGTCATGGCCATCGTGCTGTTCATCATCTTCAAGGTCCGCTGGCGGTTGCTGCCGCTGCTTGCCGTTCTGATCGGCGTGTTGTGGTCGTTCTCACTCCTGGGCCTGATCGGCATCGACCTGTCGCTCGTGACGATCTCGGGTCTGCCGATCCTGATCGGGTTGGGTATCGACTTCGCGATCCAGATCCACAACCGGATCGAGGAAGAAGTCGTGCTCGATCACGACGAACACCCGATCTCGGAGACGGTCGCCAACGTGGCCCCACCGCTGATCGCCGCGACTCTTGCCGGTGTGTTGGCGTTCCTCGCACTTCGAATCTCGAAGGTGCCGATGATTCGCGACTTCGGTGTGTTGCTCGCCGTCGGCGTCATCGTGCTCGTCATCGTCGGCATCGTGGTCCCGGCCTCCGTGCTCGGCGTCCGCGAGTTCAAGAAGCCCACCGAGAAACGTCCGGTCTCGAGAGTCGAGAAGCTGGTCGTGAAACTCGGCGGTCTCCCGACCAAGTTCGGCCTGCCACTCGTGATCATCGCGATGGTGCTCTTCATCGGTGGCGTGTTGGCCGAGGGCGGCACCAAGATCGAGTCCGATCCCATCAAGTGGATCGACCAGAGCAGCGAGACCGTCGCCGACATCAACAAGCTGGAAACCGACACGGGTTTCGGTACGACACTCGGCATTCTGGTGCAGGCGAACAACGTCTATGACCCGGCCGTTGTCAATCTGATCCACGATTTCACCATCGCCGCCGAGGCCCGAGCCGACGTCGTTTCGTCGTCGAGCCTCGTCAACACGATGGCCAAGATCATCGACATCGACGGTGCCACCGTGCTGGCGCCTGGGAGCGCCGATGTCATCGCGGCGGCCGAGGCAGCACAGGCGGTCGTCCCCGACATCGCGCAGGTGCTGGTGAACGAAGACGGCACGGCAACCCAGGTGAACTTGCGCCTGGCGCCAGCCAGCTTGGACGAGCGAGCCGTTCTCGTCGACGAGCTCCGCACCGACCTCGACAGTCGCATCGGTGCCCTCGAGCTGCCTGACGACAGCATCCTGCTGCTGGATCTGGCAGACGACCAGGCCGCCGTGCGAGCCACTCCCGCTGGTCTCGCGACCGTCGGTATCGGGCTCCTCGAGAACCTGTCGGCGAACCGCGCCAACCTCACGTACCTGGCGTTGATGCTTGCCGGCATCTTCCTCGTTGTCCGCTTCCGCAGTGCAACCCGGGCGCTGCTTGCGCTCGTGCCGGTCTTGCTGGCCGTTGGAGTCTCGTCACTGATTGTCGGCCTGCTTGGCTTCGAGCTCAGCCCGCTCACCACGGTCAGCGGCCCGCTCGTCATCGCGTCCTGTGCCGAGTTCTCGGTGCTGATCCTCGGCCGCTATCTGGAAGAACGCCAACGCGGGCTCAGCCCGCGCGATGCAACCGACACGGCGGCGAGTCGAACGGGTCGTGCGTTCTTCACGTCCGCGATGACCACCATTGGTGGCTTCGCGGTGCTGATTGGTTCAGCCCTCCCGCTGCTCCGCGACTTCGGCATCATCGTCACGCTCAACGTGGCGATCGCACTGCTTGCTGCACTCGTTGTGATGCCACCGCTGGCGGTGTGGGTCGACGAAAAGGGGTGGTTGGGCACACAGGAGCAGGGCGAGCCGAACAAGGACTCGGTCCGTCTCGGTGCGCTGATGCCAGGCAATCAGACCCCGGCTGCCTTCGTTGGTATCGTCGCCCTCGTTGCCGGTGCCGCCGCCGTGTACGTCACCGCCGACACCTCGTCAGGTCAGTCGACCGAGATCGTGTACGCGGCAGCGCCACTGCCGACCACGACCACGACGACCACCACCACGACCACCACCACGACCACCACGACGGTCGCTCCGGAAACGACGACGACAGTCGCCGCCGAGGACGACGGGACGGGAACCACGGTTGCTCCTGACCCGACGACCACGACCACCACTGAGCCGGCGGGCCCGCTGATCGATCCCGCCGGATTCCCTGCCGAACGGCCAACTGAACTGCTCGACGGCATCCTCTACGACCTGCTCGTCGGCGGAGGGCAGTACACCGGTCAGGGCGTTGATCCTCAGACAGCGAACTGCACGATCGCTACGATCATCGAGCGGTATGGCACCGACGCGCTGTTCGCGGAGCTGCCGGCGCAAGCGCCAGCGGCGGTCGACGCCACCAAGGTGGCCGCAGTTGACTGTGGGCTCGATCCAGCGGCGGTCGACGGAGCGCTGACCGAATTCGCGGGCGGTTGATCGGCCTCACTGATCGTCACCTGCCACACGTCCGGGAGGCTGGCGTCGCCGCTCCCGGATACGGCTGGTTGACTGTCGGCGATGAGTAGTGCAACCGACACGTGGAAGGGCCTCTCGCTGCCATGGCAGGTGGCGTTCGAGGAGGCGTGGGCTTCGTTCCGTGCGGGCAACTTCGGGATCGGGGCAGTGCTGACCAACCCTGCCGCGGATCCGGACGGCGGCGGGGCGATCGTCACCGCTGGCCGCGACCGTGACGCCGGGCAAAGCTCTGTGCTGTTCCGATTCCAGAAACAGCTCCGAGACGCGGATCAGAGTCTCTGCGTAAGCGACTCGTTCCGATCCCGTCGCGACGACCGAGTCGTCGCAGCAGATTTCGCGTTCGATGCTGACGCGGCGGCTGACCCACCACACGGCCGGATGGAAGAACAGCAGCGATTCGAGCAGTCGCTGCAGCAGATTCACAATCAGATCGTAGCGGCGGATGTGTGCCAGCTCGTGGCTCAACAGAGCCCGCATCTGCTCGTGCGACAGTCCGGTCAGCATGTAGACGGGCAG
>JAJCXU010000611.1 GCA_029263275.1 Ilumatobacter sp. | reverse complement strand
ACGCACACGCCGCGCGTTGACCGGATGCCCTGGACCGACACGACCATCTCGACGGAGCGCCTCGTGCTGCGCGCCTTCGTCGAGGCTGACAAGCCTGCACTTGTCGAGATCCGCACGAATGCCGACGTCTACCGCTATCTCGGCGGGCCGGCAGGCGCTGAGTTCGCCGAAGAGATCCGCTCGGCGACACTCGGCGAGCAGTGGGGCGTGTTCTGTGTGGCCGAGGTCGACACCGATCTCGCAATCGGGTCGGTTCACTTCGACCGCGGCCGGGGCGCACTCGAGGTGTCATACGAACTGATGCCGACGCACTGGGGGTGTGGGCTGGCCCAGGAGGCGGTTCAGGCCGCGCTCGACTGGGCGGCGGGTGAGTTCGATGACGACGAAGTCATCGGGGTCACGCAGACAGCTAACGCGCGGTCGGTGGCGCTCCTCGGACGGCTTGGCTTCGTGAAGGAGCGCGAGTTCATGGAATTCGACGCTTTGCAGGGCCAGTTCCGTCGGCCCCTCCGACTCGGAGGCTGACAGAGTTACGAAAGGGGCCTGACCCCATGCGTGACTATTTGAAGACTTCGGTGGCGAGGTTGAAGCCGCGGGTATCGCCGAGCAGGCCATCGTCCATGCGGTTCATCACGTAGGAGAAGCTGATCTTGCGGTCGACGTCGATGATGATCGACGACCCGCCCCAACCGCCCCAGTAGGCGTAGTTACCCTCAGGCAGGTTCGGAACGGCGATCGAGTGCAGCGCATATCCCATGCCAAAGCGCACGGGAAGTCCGAGCACCTGGTCGACACCGTTGGACTGCTCTTCGAAGATCATCTGGATCGTCTCGGGCGACAGCAACTCGACGCCGTCGACGGTTCCGCCGTTGGCGACGATCGCCTGGACTCGGGCCACCGACCGGGCATTGCCGTGGCCATTCGCTGCGCCGATGCAGGCCTGGCGCCACTCGGGCGTCCACGACACATCCGCCTGCGGTGCAGGACCGGTGTAGGTCTTCACCAGCACGCTGTCGGGGTCCAAGGTGGACGGGTCGATTGGCGATGGGGGAGGCGGGATCACGTTCGACACGCGCCCGAACTCGCTGGGGTCGAGACCGATGTGGAAGTCGGCCCCGAGCGGTCCGGCGATCTCTTCGGCGAAGAACTGGCCGAGCATGCGTCCGTCGATTCGGCGGAGAACTTCCCCGAGGAGATGACCCTGGTTGAGGGCGTGGTAGCCCGACGCGGTGCCTGGCTCCCACCAGGGTGCCTGCGCGGCGAGCATCGACGTCGACTTCTCCCAGTCGTACAGATCGGCGACGTCGACGGGCTGCGCCCAGGCGCTCACGCCGGAGGTGTGGCTCATCAGGTGGCGAACCTCGATGTCGGCCTTGCCGTTCTGAGCGAACTCGGGCCAGTACGTGGCGACCTTCTCGTGATAGTCGAGCAGACCCCGCTCGGCCAGCAGGAGGGTCGACAGGAACGTCATCGTCTTGGTCGTCGACCAGACGTTGGTGATCGTGTCGCGCTCCCACGGCGTGGTCTTAGTCTCGTCGGTCCATCCGCCCCAGATGTCGACCACCGTCTCGCCTTCGACCGTGACGGACACGGACGCGCCGACGTCGCTGCCATCATCGATGGTCTCGCTCAGCAACTCTCCGAGCCGTGCGTATTCCGGGGCGGACGTTCCGTGGATCTCGGCCATAGGTCGAGTCTTGCATCACACTTGGGGTCTGACCCCAAGTGTGATGGTCAGCGCATCCAGGCGGGGCGGCTCGACTCGAAGGTGTCGATGTCGTCGGCGTGGGTCATCGTCAACGAGATGTCGTCGAGCCCGTTGAGGAAGCGGTGCTGGGTGGCTTCGTCCATCGGGAACGACTCGTCGATACCGACCGCCGGAACCTCGACCTTGCGCTGCTGCATGTCGACCACGATCGACGTCTGAGCGTCGGCCTCGATTGCTGCCCAGATCGCTTCGACGGTTGCCTCCGGAAGCGTGACCGGCACGAGGCCGTTCTTCGTGCAGTTGTTGCGGAAGATGTCTGAGAAGCTCGGTGCGATGACGGCGTCGAAGCCGTACTGCTGGATGGCCCACACGGCGTGCTCTCGCGAGGAACCAACACCGAATGCGGGGCCGGCCACGAGAATGTTGGCGCCGGCATACCGCTCGTCGTTCAACACGAAGTCCTGTTCGTCACGCCATGCCGAGAAGAGGCCCTTCTCGAAGCCGGTGCGCTCGACCTGCTTCAACCACACGGCCGGGATGATCTGGTCGGTGTCGACGTCGGACCGCTTCAACGGCACGCCGGTTCCGGTGATGATCTGTACGGCTTTCACTTGATGGTTTCCTCTCCCTCGACGGACGTAGGCAGGTCGGCAGGTGTACAGAAGGTGCCCTTGACGGCGGTGGCTGCTGCCACGGCTGGGGACACGAGATGGGTGCGGCCGCCGGGGCCCTGACGGCCTTCGAAGTTGCGGTTGCTGGTCGACGCCGCGCGTTCCTTCGGGGCGAGCTTGTCGGGGTTCATTGCCAGACACATCGAGCAGCCGGGCTCGCGCCAGTCGGCGCCAGCAGCGGTGAAGACCTTGTCGAGTCCCTCTGCGATGGCCTGTGCCTTCACGACGTGGCTGCCCGGCACGATCATGACGCGAGGCACGGTGACCTGGCGCCCCTCCATCACTGCAGCTGCGGCTCGGAGGTCTTCGATGCGGCTGTTGGTGCACGAGCCGATGAACACCGTGTCGACGCTGACATCGCGCATGCTCTGGCCAGCTTCGAGGCCCATGTAGTCGAGCGCACGCTGCACCGTTTCCTGTGCGGTCTCGCTGTCGAAATCACTCGGGGAGGGGATCGGCGTGTCGATCGAGGAGACCTGGCCGGGGTTCGTACCCCACGACACATGCGGCGAAATCTGCGCTGCGTCGAGCACGACCTCTTTGTCCCACACGGCATCGTCGTCGGTGTACAGGGTCTTCCAGTCGGCGACGGCTGCATCCCAGTCGGCACCCTTCGGTGCGTGGTCGCGGCCTTCGAGGTAGTCGAACGTGGTCTGGTCAGGGGCGATGAGGCCGGCCTTTGCGCCTGCCTCGATCGACATGTTGCACACCGTCATGCGACCTTCCATCGACAGTGCCTGGATGGCGGCGCCACGGTATTCGATGATGTGGCCGATGCCGCCGCTCGTGCCGATCTCGCCGAGGATTGCAAGGATCACGTCCTTGGCGGTGACGCCAGGCTGGAGATCGCCGTCAACGGTGACCGACATCCACTTCGGGCGGCTCTGGGGGAGTGTCTGCGTGGCGAGCACGTGCTCGACCTCGCTGGTGCCGATGCCGAACGCAATTGCCCCGAAGGCCCCATGAGTGGCGGTGTGGGAGTCACCGCACACGATGGTCATGCCTGGCATGGTGCGACCCTGCTCGGGGCCGATGACGTGGACGATGCCCTGGTTCGGGTCGCCCATCGGGTAGTTGGTGATGCCGAACTCGGCCGTGTTCACCCGCAACGTGTCGATCTGCTTGGCAGAGATCGGGTCGGCGATTGGCTGATCGATGTTCTCGGTCGGGACGTTGTGGTCCTCGGTTGCGAGCGTCAAGTCGGGTCGGCGTACGCCACGCCCGGTCAGCCGAAGGCCGTCGAATGCCTGCGGGCTGGTGACCTCGTGGACGAGGTGGAGGTCGATGTAGAGGAGCTCGGGCTCCCCTTCAATGGCGTGGACCTGGTGGCGGTCCCACACTTTTTCTGGCAGGGTCTTTCCCATTGCAGTGCTCCTGTCGATGTTCAACCGTTGCGCTATCCCACATGATGGGATATCGTTCTTGAGATATGGACAGCGTACCTCCCGTCGTGTCGACTGATGCAGCCCCGGTGGGAGATCGCGTTCCGATCACCGGTGTCGGCGTGCTCGACAAGGCGATGGTCGTGATGCGTGCGATCGCTGACCAGCCATGCGGATTGGCTCAGTTGCAGTCAGCGACTGGCCTCCCGCGGGCAACTGCCCATCGCCTTGCCAGCGCGCTCGAAACGCATGGTCTGCTCCGGCGCGATGCCGAGGGACGCTTCGAGTTGGGCCACGGTCTGGTGCCACTCGGACAGCTCGCAGCGGATCGCTTTCCGTTGGTCGAAGTCGCCCGCCCCGTGGCCACCGCGCTGCGCGATTCCACCGGTGAAGCGGTCCAGGTCTTCGTGCGCGACGGCGGCCAGCGGCGGT
>JAJCXU010000610.1 GCA_029263275.1 Ilumatobacter sp. | reverse complement strand
ACCCTCACCACCCAGCAACGTCGCCCCGACAGCGGTCACTGCATCGACGTCGTTTGGGTTTCTTCGGCGCCCTGTGCAAACCACCGGGTGGCGTTCGTGGGCGTTCACCGTGGACCACAAGAAGATCGGCATCATGTACGGCGTCGTCGCCATGTTCTTCTTCCTCGTCGGCGGGATCGAAGCTGGCCTGATCCGCCTCCAGCTCGCACGACCGGACGGCACGATCCTGTCGGCCGACAAGTACAACCAGATGTTCACGATGCACGCCACCACGATGGTGTTCCTGTTCGTGATGCCGATGGCCGCGGCGTTCGCCAACTACCTGATCCCGTTGCAGATCGGTGCCCGAGACGTTGCGTTCCCACGCCTCAACGCACTGTCGTTCTGGATTTTCCTCGGCGGTGGATTGTTCCTCAACTCGTCGTGGCTGCTCGGCGGCGGCGCCGACGGCGGCTGGTTCATGTACGCCCCGAACTCCGACGTCCCGTTCTCGCCCGGCAACGGAGTCGACTTCTGGGGCCTCGGCCTCCAGATCACCGGCATCGCGTCGCTCGTGGGCGCGATCAACCTGATCGTGACCGTGTTGAACATGCGCGCCCCCGGCATGTCGCTGATGAAGATGCCGATCTTCACGTGGATGGCGCTCATCGTGCAGTTCCTCCTGCTGTTCGCCATCCCCGTCATCACCGTGGCGTTGTTCCTGCTGATGTTCCAGAGGTCCTACGACGCGACGTTCTTCTCCGTCGAGGCAGGAGCCGACCCGCTGCTGTGGCAGCACCTGTTCTGGATCTTCGGTCACCCCGAGGTGTACATACTCGTCCTCCCCAGCTTCGGCATCATCTCCGAGATCCTGCCCGTCTTCTCCAAGAAGCCGCTGTTCGGCTACCCCTTCGTCGTGTTCTCCGGCGCCGCCATCGGCTTCGTCGGCTGGGGCGTGTGGGCGCACCACATGTTCGCCTCCGGCCTCGGCCCGATCTCGGTCGCCGTGTTCTCGGTGTCGACCATGGCGATCGCGGTGCCGACCGGCGTGAAGATCATCAACTGGACCCTCACGATGTGGGGCGGCAAGCTCCGGTTCACGACCGCCATGTTGTTCTCGATCGGCCTGATCGTGCAGTTCACCATCGGCGGACTGTCGGGCGTCACCCACGCCGTCGCACCATCGGACACCCAGCAGACCGACACCTACTACATCGTTGCTCACCTGCACTACGTGATCTTCGGCGGCGCCGTCCTCGGCCTCTTTGCCGGCTTCTACTACTGGTGGCCCAAGGTGTTCGGCAAGTTGCTCAACGAGACGTGGGGCAAGGCCAACTTCTGGCTGATGATCATCGGGATGAACATGACCTTTGGACCGATGCACATCATCGGCCTCCAAGGCCAACCCCGACGCATGTACGTCTGGACCGAGGCGCGAGCGGGTGAAGGGTTCTTCAACCTCGGGTTCTGGAACCTCGTCTCGACCATCGGTACTTTCGTCCTCGCGATCGGAATCCTGTTGTTCTTGATCAACGTCTGGATCAGCCGCAAAGGCCCGGCGGCTCCGCTCGACCCGTGGGACGCGCGGTCGCTCGAATGGCTCACGACGAACCCACCCAAGCCGCACAACTTCGACCGCACCCCGACCGTCCACTCGCTCGACGAGGTGTTCCATCGAAAGTACGAAGACGTCGGCGAAGACGGTCAACACGAGTACGTGAGCCGCGCGACCCTCGAAGAACTCGTCGCCGAAGAAGAAGCCAACGCCGATGAACAGATCCACCTTCCGGCACCGTCGTACTGGCCGATCGTGCTCGCAGTTGGTCTTCCGGTCATGGCCTATGGAGTGATCTACAGCACCTGGTTGATCGTCGGCGGAGCGCTGATCGTGGCCATGGCGATGTTCGGGTGGGCGTTGGAGCCTGCCGACGCCAGCCCCGACGACTTCGACCCACCCGAGACGACGCCATCGTCGTCGCTCGTCACCGCCGATGCATCCTCGACCCACGAAACGTCATCTTGATACCTGTATAGTCGTGCAGATGTTGATGAAGATGGTCAAGATGGAGCGACCGAGCGTTGAGGGGTGGCGGGCGTGACCGAGACGGTGCAGCTCGACATTCCGGTGCTGCTGCCTCACGTCCCGGGAGACGACGACGGCTGCGTCGACAGGCTCACGGCGATCTTGTCGAAGAGCACCGGGGTGTCCGACGTACACGTCGTGGCGTCCGACGGGGACGGCCCGAGTCAGTTGTGTCTGCACTTCGATTCGTCGGCGACGAGCGTGGCACGGATCCGAAGCCTGGCTCGCGCGTCGGGGGCGGAGATCACCGATCAGTTCGCCCACATCTTCTGGGACGTCACCGGAGTGACGCACACTCGCAAGGCACGATCTGTCTCGGAACGCCTCCGACAGATCGACGGGGTCGCCGAGGCTGAAGTGTCACCGGGTTTCGTTCGCGTCGAGTTCGACCGTCGCGCGACGTCCGAAGAAGACATTCGAAACGCTCTCGCGCACCACGGCGTCGGCGTCAAACCAGGCGCCCGAGGTACGCCCACAGCCGACGCGCCAGCGAGCTCGCCCCGGGCCGGGGGATTGGTCGGCACGCCGTCAACGGCGCCCGATCACGCGACCGGGCGTGACGAGCACGAAGAGGATGACGGCCACGAT
This sequence comes from Ilumatobacter sp., assembly GCA_029263275.1. Classification (GTDB taxonomy): domain Bacteria; phylum Actinomycetota; class Acidimicrobiia; order Acidimicrobiales; family Ilumatobacteraceae; genus Ilumatobacter_A. The sequence continues at coordinate 8,311 of JAJCXU010000610.1, read as the reverse complement.
CATGGATCGGGCGAGCACGTCCACGGCGGGCCGTTCGGCGAACGCAGCGAAGTGATCTTCGCGATCACGTCGTCGGTGCTGTGGGTCGGCGGATTCGTCGCGGAGCTCGCCGGCTGGCTCGACGACTCGGTCCTGACCGCAGTGTTCATCGTGTCGGGGTTCTTCGGCGGCTACTTCACGCTTCGCGAAGCAATCGACGGGATCCGCAACAGGCGATTCGAGATCGATTTCTTGATGCTCGTCGCCGCGGCCGGCGCGGCGATTCTCGGCAAATGGGAAGAAGGCGCACTGCTTCTTGCGCTCTTCAGTCTCGGACATGCGCTCGAGGGATACGCGATGGGACGCGCCCGCCAAGCCATCGAAGCACTCGCCGATCTCGCACCGCCAACAGCGGTCGTGCGCCGCAACGACACCGAATTCGAAGTGCCAGTCGAACAACTGGTCGTCGGCGACACCGTGGTGGTCAAGCCGAACGAGCGCATCGCAGCCGACGGGTTCGTCGTGTCCGGTACCAGCACTGTCAATCAGGCGCCGCTGACCGGCGAGAGCATCCCCGTCGACAAGTCACCCGTCGACGACGTTGCTGTCGCAGCGAACGCCCCCACCGAGGTTTCTGGCGAATCGAAGCTGTTCGCCGGGACCATCAACGGCAGCGGCCAGATCGACCTGTACGTCACTCGACTGGCGAAGGACTCGTCGCTGTCGAAGCTGGCAACGATGGTTCGCGAGGCCGAGACGCAGGCGTCACCGACACAGCAGTTCACCAACAAGTTCGAACGCATTTTCGTTCCAGCCGTCCTCGTCCTCGTCGTCGTGGTGATGGTCGCCGGGCCAGCACTCGGATCGTCACTGTCGGACTCGTTCTATCGAGCAATGTCGGTCCTCGTCGCCGCCAGCCCGTGCGCGCTCGCGATCGCAACGCCGAGCGCCGTGCTCGCAGCGGTCGCACGCGCCGGCCAGGTCGGTGTGCTCGTCAAGGGGGGCGGACCACTCGAGAACCTCGGCACGCTGAACGCGATCGCGTTCGACAAGACCGGCACCTTGACGGAAGGCAAACCCCGTCTCACCGATGTCGTCGCCGCGGACGGGGTTGCAGAGGCCGAACTGCTCGCCGTCGCCATAGCGGTCGAGAACCGAAGCGACCACCCACTGGCGGCCGCCATCGTCCGTGACGGCACCGCGCGCATCGCCGGCCGCGAGATCCCAGCCGTCAGCGGCGTCGAGTCGATTACCGGGCGAGGAGTTCGTGCAGTGGTCGACGACCGGACGGTCCTCATCGGAAACATCAAGCTGTTCGAAGAGACCGGTGGCATCGACGAATCCGTCCGAGCAGCAGCAGACAACCTGCTCGGCCGGGGACGAACGATCATGATCATCAAACACGGCGACCGGTTCCTCGGAGCGCTCGGGCTGCGCGACACCCCCCGGCCAGCAGCGAAGAAGATGATCGACGACCTCCGCGCACTCGGGATCGAACGGGCCATCATGATTTCAGGCGACAACCAGCTCGTTGCCGAGTCGATCGCCGCCGAGGTCGGACTCACCAACGCTTGGGGTGACCTCATGCCCGACGACAAGGTCTCAGCGATCGAGCGTTTGAGAGGCGAAGAAGGCAAAGTTGCGATGGTCGGCGACGGGGTCAACGACGCGCCGGCGATGGCGAACGCGACGGTCGGGATCGCAATGGGCGCAGCCGGGTCCGACGTCGCGCTCGAAACTGCTGATGTCGCGCTGATGGGTGACGAACTCGCAAAACTTCCCGTGATAATCGGCCTCAGTCGGAAGGCGAGCCGGATCATCAAACAGAACCTGTACATGAGCCTCGGCATGGTCGCGTTCCTCATCCCCGCAACCCTCGTCGGGTACGTCGGCATCGGGCCCGCAGTCGTGTTCCACGAAGGATCCACACTCGTCGTCGTCGCCAACGCGCTGCGACTACTCGCGTATCGCCGCAACGAATCAACCAGCGCAAGCACTTCGGCTTGAGTCGGTGCGGCCCACTCTGATTGGTGAGGAGCGAGTTGTCTGAAATCGGAGCTGTTGCGCTCACCGTCGTCGGCGTCGGTGTCGCCGCCGGACTACTCGTCGCAATACTTATAGCCGTTCGAGGGGCGTCCGGCGACGACCCCGTCGATCTCGATCGGGCAATGATTCGGCGGTATCTCGCCGAGCACCCGGTCGTTCTTCGCCTCGCCCGTCTCGCCCCGCGAGACACTGCGCCCGCAGCGGTTGAAGCTCTTGCGCTCGCGTTTGTGATCGTCGTGTTCGTCGGCACCCTGGTCGGGATCTTCTTGTTAATGGTCCGAAACGAGATCGGACTCGTTCGCGCGGACACGCCGATCGCCGAGTGGGCCGCAAAGAACGCGACCGATTCGGGCACGATGTTGATGCGAGAGCTGAGCAAGTTCGGTGGCACCGAGTACGTCCTGATCGGTGCCGTCGTCGTCACCGCGATCGCAGTGAGTCGGGATCGTCGGTGGGCGGTCCCGTTGTACGTGGTCGCGACGATGATCGGCCAGTTCCTCGTGTCGAACTCGATCAAGTGGATCGTCGAGCGCGCTCGACCCGATCTGGCGAACCTCACAGGCTTCTCCGGCACCTCGTTCCCGTCCGGGCACGCCGTTGCCGGGGCTGCTGCGTGGGCGTGTGTGGCCTTCCTGCTCGGCCGCCGACGCTCGAAAGCCTTCCGGGCGGTTCTGTACGGTCTCGCCGCGGCGATCGGAGTGATCGTCGCCGGCACGCGCGTCGCACTGGGTGTCCACTGGACGACCGATGTCATCATCGGTGCAATCATCGGCTGGGCCTGGTTCGCGATCTGCACCCTCGTGTTCGGAGCGGCCCGCACCCGTAACGACGAGCAGATCACGATCGCAGGGAAAATCGATCGCTTCGAGATCCGCACGCCGGGTACAGGTCGTCGAAAGGATCCGACGATGAGAGACTCATCTCGATGAGTGCTGGGTGCTGTGATGCTGACGACGACGCACTCGTTGCGCTGCGCGACCGCCAGCGGACGGTGCTGTGGACCGTCCTCGGGATCAACGCCGTGCTCTTCGTGGTGGAGTTCGGCGTCGGCTGGTGGGCACGCTCGACGGCGCTGCTCGCCGATTCACTCGACATGCTCGGCGACGCGTTCGTCTACGCATTCAGCCTGTGGGTGCTGCACCGCGGTATGAGGTGGCGTGCGCGCGCAGCGTTGTCCAAAGGTGTCGTACAGCTCGCGTTCGGTCTCGTCGTGCTGGGACAAGCGGCGTGGCGTGCCATCGACGGTACGCCACCGGTCGCAGACGCGATGGCGCTGATGGGGCTCGTTGCGCTCGCCGGCAACACGTGGGCGTTCGCGCTTCTGTGGCGGCATCGCTCCGACGACATCAACATGACGTCGACGTGGCTGTGTTCGCGCAACGACCTGATCGCCAATGCGGCGGTGCTCGCAGCTGCGGTGGCGGTCTGGCAATTCGACAGTGTCTGGCCCGACGTGGTCGTCGGCGTTGCGATCTCGGTGTTGTTCCTCCGAACAGCTCGAGATGTGCTCCGCGACGCTTGCGCCGAGTTGGCGCAAGCTGACGAGGAGTCGACACACGTCACGGCCTGACAGGGCCCGGACACGAACTCGCCAGATCAGCATGGCGAGGCGGCTCGCCCTCGATGAGTCGTTCCGAGCGATCGGCCGGCGACTGGGTCGTGCCCAGTCGCCGGTGCTCAATGATCTGATCTCTTTGGCTACCTCGTCATGTCAATTCGTCGTGACCGAGCGGGGCGCCAGGATCCTGCGACTCGGGTCCGGCAGCGTCGGCATCTTCAACCCGAACACGAACAATGGCGGGTCCGTTCGAATGGAACGCTTCCCGATCCAGGGTCTCTGCTTCTACGGCGATACCCGTGGCACACTTCGGGCTGGCGACAGCACCGCTACCAGGGCCTCACCACCGGAGAAGCCGGGACGGGCGCGCTGAGTTGATGCGTCTGGCACGGAGCGGCCGGGACTCCGGCGACGACCCACCGTGCGCGTCGGAGTCGTGAACGCAGCGTTGCGAATCGAGAATCAGACATCGGATCGGCCCCGCCGTGATTCCAGCGGTGAACTCGCTCGGGTGCCGCGCCACTGGGGGCTGGTTCAATCGGCGGACGAAGTCCAGCCCATCTGCTGTCGACATGACTCGAACCGCTGTCGCAACGGCATCTGCGGTGACGGCGTCTGGAGCGGTGACGGCGACCGAGATGGTGTTCGACACGCGCCTTCCCGTCAGCGGGTCAAGAACGTCGTCGGGCCGCCTTGAGTTTGAGGCGTGGGTGGGGCCGAGGAGAGTGAGTGTGGCGTTCTGCAGAAACACTCCCGAGCCACCGAAGCACTCGACGAAAGCTGTGCCAGACCTGCGTGTGTCGGCGGCCGAGCGGTGAAGCGTTCGGTTGCGGGTACTCACCGTCACGGCGCCGAGATCAAAGGCTCGCATTGCCTTGTCGACGGCGATGTCGATCACGAAACCAGGAACGATCGCATCGAGGTCGATCGCGCTGCAGTCACGGAGTTGTCGCAGCGTGTCGGCCTCGAAGTGGTACGGCGCATCGGCGATGTCCTCGACCGCTTCGTGCAGTTCGCCCGGGCTGGGCTGGCAGCCGGCAGCGGCGGCACGGTCCCAGAGATCTCGAAGCCGGCGCATGCTGACGTTGAAAGCGCCCCGGCTCATTCGCTGCCATCCAACGCCGGCGGCGAGGAGACGGTCGAATTCGTCGGTCGTGTGCGTCGACGGATCGGCGACCCAACGATTCAGCATGCTTGCATCGTTGCCAACTCTGAACGTCTGCTCGAGCCGGGAGATTTCATAGCGGATCATCTCGTCGGCGCGCACGGCGTTCGCAGGGTCGCCGGACCCGACATCGACCGAGATGTTCTCTGCGACGTGTGCGATGAGGCGGGTTGCCGAATCCGGCGAGACGTCAGACATGTGCCGGGCGTTGCTGGTCAGTTGCCGCTCGACGACCGCATCGATGCATGCGCTGGTGCGAGGTTGACGGCGAGCTGCGAGCCGCTCACGTTGCTGCGCCAAGTTCGGCCAGAGCGGATTCGGCGATCGGCACGTCGAGCGGGTCGAAGAACGGGTTGATCTCGAGCGCGCGTTCCAGGTCGGTGCGTGCGCCGTCCTCGTCGCCGAGGGCGAGCTTGATCATCCCGGCATGGAAATGGAACTGCGCGTTCGGGGTGCCCAATTGCAACGCTTGTTCACTCGCTTCGAGGGCGTCGTCGTAGCGACCGTTGGCGTAGAGCGACCACGCGTGGGCGTCGTGCATCGCGAGGAACGGTCGCACCGCGATCGCCCGTTCTGCTTCGCGCAGTGCGCGTTCGGGTTCGTCGTGGTCGGCGAGGAAGAGCACCGGCGCAGCGTCGTTCTCCACGCCGTTCTCCTCGAACAGCGCGAGTACCGCGTTGACCACCGCATACTGCTGTTCGGCCTCCTCCGTGCGCCCGAGTGACTCGAGCAGTTTGCCGTAGGCCACGAGGTACGACGGTTCGGGCGACGCCTCGACGAGTTCGGCGTAGTGGTCGAGCGCCGTCTGGTTCTGGCCGAGCGCCGCCTCGGTCCGAGCCTTGCCGTACAACGCTGCGGCATCGTCGGGAGCGGCGTCGCGAGCCTGGTTGTACAGGGTCAAGGCGTCACCTGGTTCGCCCGCATTGAACGCCAGATCACCGAGGATCGTGAGCGCGAAGGCGCGATCGGTGGGAGAGCCGGCGTCATCGAGCGCCTGTTGCATCAGCGTGGTGGCCCCACTGACGTCACCGTTCAGTTCGGCGATGTAGGACGCCCGGCTGAACGACGACGTGTCGGGCGACAGTTCGATCATCCGGTCGACCGAGGCCGCTGCCTCGTCGTATTCGCCGAGCTGGAGTTGGGCATCGCTCAACGCACCCCACAGGATCGGGTTGAACGAGTTGATCTCCAGGCCGCGCTCGGCTTCGGTCTTCGCGTCGGCGAACCTGTGGCGGCCCGATGCGAGCACCGAGCGCCCCGCGTAGGCGAGGAAGTTGTCGTCGGGCTCGACGGCGAACGACTCCTCGAGCGCAGCCTGAGCACGCGGGAACAGCGACGGGTCGGCGACCACACGAGCCTGTTGCACGTAAGCGATACCGAGCGTGGCCCAAGCGACGTGGTCACCCGGAACAGCTTCGACGCGGACGAGAAGCTGTTCGACGAGGCCGTCGAGCGTGGCGGCGGGCGGGCCGGCGGCGCCGGCGACCACGTTCGGTGCGATCACCTCGGCATCGGCGTCCGCTTCGATCTCGTCGGAATCCGACTCCGAGAACTGAGACACACCAAACGCTCCCACGGCGATCAGTGCGACGGCCAGGACGCTCGCCGTAACGATCATGCGAGTGCGACGTTTCATAAGAGCAGATCGGTTCAGGAGCATCTCAGGATCACCAGGAGTCGAGGCAATGTACGCGACGGACTCGCCCCGGTGAGCGCACGTCCGTCGTCATTCGTCCATCGTGCATACAGGCCACGCTCTCCCATGCCTGATCGGGAACTTGCGCCACTATCCGCACGCACGCCGTGCGTACGGGTACGGGTTCACGGCCTGGCCGCCACCGGGGTGGACCTGAAGATGGAGATGATTCGCCGACGTGTTGCCAGTCTTGCCGACGTAACCGATGACCTCACCCTTCGCCACAGATCGGCTCGACCCCTCCCAACTACTGAGGTGCGCGTAGTAGTAGCGCGTACCGCTCGCCCCGTACAGGCGCACGGTGTTGCCGCCGAGGTTGTTTGTCTTGAACTCCACTCGCCCAGCCTCCATCGCGACCAGCGGTGTACCGCCTGGCGACATCATGTCGACGCCCTCGTGGCTGCGACCGCCAGATCGCGATGCTCCCCAGGTGTCGGCGAAAGAACGCGGCCCGGCGATCGGACACGCCAGATTGCTCCCCGCGTCATCGGGCGGTGGGGTCGGCGGCACGGTCGCCGGCGTGCTTGGCTCAGGTGCCGGCGTGGGGGCCGGCTCCGTTGGCGTCGTCGGGGTGGGTGTAGGTGGTGTTGTCGGTGTTGGTGCGGGCGGATCCGTGGTCGCAGGCGGTGACTGGTCGGGCAGTGGTGAGTCGGCTTCTGGAACCGGTGCGGGTGCTGCAGCCAGCGTCGCGACGGGTGACGGCGCCGCAGCTGCCGCCGCCTCGTCGGCAGCTTCACGCTCGAGTCGTTCGCGTTCTTCGCGTTGGCGTTGCTGCTCGTCGAGTTCGTGCTGCACCGCTTCGTCCTGGAGACGTTGCGCCTCGATCTCACCCAACAACTCGACCTCGGACTCGGCTGTTTCCTGGAGGGCGGCATACGTCCGGGTCGCCTCTTCGGCATCGTCGCGTTGAGACTCCAACGAGTCGCGTTGCTCGTCGACCTCGGTCATCACGGCATCGAAATCGTCGAGATCCACGTTGGCGGTCTCGCTCCCGATCGAACCGTACACGCCGGCGCTGAGCGAGTCGTTCGCGTCCTCCAGATCGATCAGCAACGGAAAGCTGGTCGGGCCAGCGCCGACGAACTGGCGCACGGCCTGATATTCGAGACCTTCACGCATCTCTTCCGCCTCGCCCTCGATCTGCGCAAGTTCGACCGTTGCGGTGGAAATGGAGACCTCCAGTTGGTCGATCTCGGATTCCTTGTCGAAGAGCGCTTGGGCCGCGGCGTCGGCGCGGTCTCGTGCCGCCTGGATCTCAGCGGCCGCATCTTGTGCTGCTGAGCCGCCGTGGTCGGCATCAGCCACCGAGGGGCGTGCGACGGCCAGCATGAGGGTCAGCGACACAGCCGCCGCCGTACACAACCAACTATTGCCCGATCCGCTCCGCCCGCTGCTTCCCATGACTGCTGAAAATATAACGGTTGTGTTGCGATCAGATGTCAGTTCGTGGGTGACATGTTTGCGGCGTGCCGACGGAACTCGAGGCACTCCTGAAGCCACACAGACGGAACGGCCGATGTCCAGGGCTCACGAGACACGTTCCGGCGCTGGCGCGGTGCGCTTCGGTCGGGGACGGTCGATCCTCGACTCGCTGGTCGCCCACCGGGCGAAGATCGCGATGATGAAGCTCCACAAGATGATCCCACCGCCGATCTTCATCACCGCCCCGGCGATCTGAAGGTCGACAACCGGCGAGATTCCCCACAGTCGTGGTGCTTCGGCGTAGGACGGATAGAACGCGGTCTCGGTCCACGTCAAGAACGACGCGGGAACCGTCGGCGCGATCGTGGCGCCGATGAGGTAGACGATCTTCACCGGCCGTTGCAGCGGCTTGACGAACGGCTCGGTGCCGAGGATCGGCAGCCAG
>JAJCXU010000609.1 GCA_029263275.1 Ilumatobacter sp. | reverse complement strand
GTGGGCCAGCGCTGCAACCACCGGTTGATCATCGCTCAGGCCGTCGGGTGTGACGCTGCGCAGATTCCAGCGCTTGTTCGCCTGGTGATAGACGAAGAGGTCGACATCGGAACAGCCATAGAGCGGCGACCGGAGCGCTGCGACGAGACTCAGCGTGTCACCCGGGTCGTCGATCGCACGCATCACCGCGAGCGCGTCGCGGACTTCCTGAGTGTCGTAGACCAACGTGCCCGTTGCCAGCCGATAGGAAATCTCGTGTTCGGCAAGCGCTTCGCGGAGGAAGGGCAACGACGTGCGGGTGGGGATCAAGATGGTGATGTCGCTCAACCGCGCAGACCGCCACTGTTTGCTCCGTTCGTCTTCGACCAGCCACTGTTCCGGCGCGGCCATGATCTCCTCGATCACTGCTGCCACGTCGGCGGCTTCGGCAATGCGCAACGGGCCGGCCTTGACATCGGGATCGGGATGTTCCCCGCCGAGCACGACCGGTCGGTGGTCGATACCCAGTGCTGGCTCGCGAGCTGCGTGGAGAGGTTCGTATCGAGGCTGCGCCTCCGCCACCTCTTCGGCCATCGCCTGGTTGAAGAGCCCGTTGACCCATTCGATGATCGGCGGCACGGTCCGGAAGTTGGTGTCAAGACGCACTGCACCGACGCCGGTGGCACTGAACGTGTCACGCGCTTCGAGGAACAGCTTGATATCGGCACGACGGAACCGATAGATCGACTGCTTCGGGTCGCCGACGAAGAAGAGTCGGCCGCCTTCGACGACATGGTCCTGCCAGCGAAGAGGCTGCTCGGTGCTGGGCGTCGCGGCGATCAGTGACGCGAGCTCGATCTGAATCGGATCGGTGTCTTGGAACTCGTCGAGGAGGATGTGCTGGTAACGCTCGTGCAGCGCCGCCCTCACTTCAGCCTTGTCGCGGAGCACCTGCCGGGCGAGCACGAGGAGATCGTGAAACTCGAGCCCGCCGTTCTGCCTGCGCTCCGAAGCGGCGTTGACCACTTCGGTTGCGGTGAGCCGCATCAATTGATCGAGGACGCCCATGCTGACATCGTCGAGTACGGCGCTCAGAGCGTCGCTCACACCGTCGATGAGATCCTTCACGTCGTTGGGGTCGACGGACCACTTTCCTTTTGCGCCGCCGCTGCTGCGGCCCCACACGATGCGACGCCCCTTCTGCTTCGAATCAGAGCGCCCAGCCTTGTGGAGCGCTTGAAAGCGGCGAACCTTGCGATGCGGGTCAACGATGGCACCGGCGTCGCGCATCTCGCGGACGATCTGCTGCAGGTACCCGAACAACTTGTCGGTTGGATCGGTGCACGAATCGACAGCAGCGGCGAGGGCGGCGACCGCCCGCTCGAATTCACCGAATTCGATCGGTGGCAACTGACCCGTCGCTGCTGTGCCGACAAGATCCGCGAGACGATCCCAGTTCTGTCCGAAGTGGCTGGCCACATCCTTGAACGACGCTTGCCCGTGGAAACGAGGGGTGAGCGGCACTTCGATGAGCGCAGCTCGGTACATCAGTTCATCGAATTGAGGTTCGTTGTTGAGGAAGTCGACGAAGCGATCCCACCGGCGTTCATGCTCGAGCTGCGAGGCAACCTCGTCGAGCACACTGACCCGAGGCGGCAAGCCCGCGAGCACGGAGAATTCGGTGAGGATGCGGCTGGCGAAACCGTGCACGGTGGAGATGGCCGCGAGATCAGCATCAGCGATCGCTTGTTCCGCGCGTTGACGATGAACGGGGTCGTCGGTGAGCGTCTTCTTTTCGAACTCGACACGGATGCGGGACTGCAGTTCGCTTGCGGCCGCCTCGGTGAACGTGATGGCTGCGATTGCTGACAGCGGCACGTCGCGCTCGATCACCGTGTTGACGATGCGGGTGACCAACTGCGTGGTCTTGCCCGTCCCGGCCCCGGCCTCGACGAACAGTGTCTGGCCGAGCCCGTCCTCGCTGACGAGGTCGCGAGCTGCCTGGTCGGTCAACACGTCGCCCATCAGCCCTCACCGCCTGACTCGACTGGTTCGGGGATCGGCGGTTCGAGCGCCACGCGCACCGCCAGCTCGGGGGCTCCGGCCTTTGCGACTTCATGGTCGCCGCGGTCGCGGACACAGACGCTGTCGAAGTCGCAGTAGCCACAGTTCTCGTTGGTCTGGCGCCAGGTGTCCCACTCTCCCGGTTGCGCTGCGAACACGCCGGCACCGATACCGCTCGTGATGGCCGTGAGCACGTCGTGGAAGCGAGCGCGTAGCTCTGGGGTCCAGGTGTACCCGACTCGCTGGTCGTCGCCGGCACGCTCGACACGCCAGTAGTGCGCGGCTGCGTCTGAGCGGCCCGTCTCTTGAATTGCCCCTTCGGCGTACATGCCGAGCTGCAACGTCGTGCCTGCCATGAACGGGTCGTCGTTGAGCTTCTTGTACTTCTCGGCCTTGCCCGACTTGTAGTCGTTGACGAGGACCCTCCCATCGTCGGTGACATCGACCCGATCGACCATGCCTCGGAGCGTGATCGAGTCGCCGTTCAGCAGCGTGACGGGCACCACCTGTCCGGATTTCACGCCAAGGTCGAGCTCGACTCGGTGAGGAGTCGCACGATGGCTCCGCCGGAACTCGTTGTCGGCCGCGAGGAACACGTTGAGCAGATCGTGCAAGTCATCTCGCTGCACTCGCCAACTGACCCGTCGGCCGGTGCGCCCCGCTTGCTCGTATTTGACGCACTCTTCGTCCGCGATCTCGTGCAGGCGGGCGCGAGCGATTTCGGACCACTGCTCATCTGGACTCGGCGGACCGATGTCGACTGCCTCTCCGACGAAACGTTCGAGCGTGACGTGAATCAGCGAACCGCGGTCGAGCGCAGAGAGTTCATCGGTGCGCTCGGGATCGTCTCGGTCAGCGACTTCGAGCACATAGCTGAGGAAGTATCGGAACCCGCAGCTCGCCCACGATTCGAGGCGCGACGGCGACAGCGCCCGGTCACCGACGCCTGGCAGCGGGAACACTTCGGCACCAACTCGTGCAGCGAGGTTGCCGTCGAACTCGGTGAAGTCGTGGCTCGCGCGGGCCTCTTGCGCCTGGAGGCCCTTTCCCACCAGTGCCGACAACTCGCGCACAGCGCCATGCTGACTCGCGTCGACGGCATCGCCGAGTGCAGCAAGATCACGAACCTCGATGCTCGCGGCGGGACCCGATGTGCGGATACCCGACGCAAACGAATCAATGTGAGTGACCACGCCATCGTCCCGGTCGTTGAAGTCGGTCGCGTGCACCTTCTCGCCCGCCAGGTGCGATGCGGTGTCGAGCAGCCACCGCGAGGGCAACGTGTGTCGACTCGACCGCAGGTCGCCACGCGGATACGTAATGATCCGTTGCCCCGCTGGTGCCGCTGCCAAGACAGCAAGGAAAGCCCGGTGTTGGTGATGGATGCGCTCGACCTTCAGTTCGAGCTGGTTGAGTGACGCCTTCCGGACGGCCTCGGGAAGAATCGCATCGTCGCGTCGAGGCACCGGCAGGATCCCCTCCGCCGCGCCCAACACGAAGACGGCATCGAGGTCGTGACCGACCGCAGTACCGATGGGGCCATAGACGACGCCGTGGCCGAATCGGCCGTGGCGTCCGCGAGCGATGTCGAGTTCGGTTCGCAGCGCACGCTGGAACACG
>JAJCXU010000608.1 GCA_029263275.1 Ilumatobacter sp. | reverse complement strand
GAACACAGCGGCGACCGAGACTGGTGGGGGAGCGCCTTCGGACCTGAACATCAAGATCGGTTACGTCACGCCGCGAACCGGTCCACTCGCGCCGTTCGGCGAAGCGGACTCTTTCGTGCTTGCCGCGATGCGGGCCGCCTTGGGCGAGGGCGTCGAGATCATCGATGTCGACGCCGAGTCGAATCCGGCCAAGGCCGGCGAGGTCACCCAGGAACTCATCAGCCAAGGCGTCCACATCGTTCTTGCCGGCGGCACCCCGGACATTTCGATCCCGGTCGCTGCGGCCTGCGACCTTGGCGAGGTCCCGTGTGTCACGACCGTGGCACCGTGGCAACCGCACTATCTGGGAACCGGTGGTGAACTGGGACCCGATGGGGATTCAGGAGCTGCCTCCGACTTCAACTTCCACTTCTTCTGGGGCCTCGAAGACGTCATCGCCAACTTCATCGCACTGTGGGAGCAGTCCGGCGTCGACAAGATCGTCGGTGGCATGTGGCCCAACGATCCCGACGGCAACGCATGGGGAGATCCGAACGTCGGCTTTCCGCCAGCGCTCGAGGCTGCAGGCTTCACCGTCGTCGACGCGGGCCGCTTCGAACTCGAAACTCAGGACTTCAGCGCGATCATCGGACAGTTCAAGGACGCCGGTGTCCAAATCGTGTCCGGCGTCGTACCGCCGCCAGTCTTTGCAAACTTCCAAGGGCAGTCGCTCCAGCAGGACTTCAACCCCCCGGTCGTCACCATGGCCAAGGCGCTGCTGTTCCCTTCTGCGGTCGAGACGTACCCGCAAGGTGCGGGACTGACCTCAGAGATCTGGTGGACGAACCGTCACCCATTCACATCCTCCGTCACCGGACAATCAGCGGCAGAGTTGGCGGCGGCCTTCTCCGAATCGACAGGCGGCCAGTGGACCCAACCGCTCGGATTCGCACATGCCCTCTTCGAAATCGCTGTCGACGCTGCGACCCGTGCGGGTGGAACCGATGCGAGCGACCTGATCGCCGCCCTGGAAGCGACCACACTCGACACCGTCGTCGGCCCGGTCAATTTCTCGACCGGCCCGGTGTCGCACATCTCGAAGACCCCGCTCGTGGCCGGCCAGTGGGTCGAGGGGGTCACCTATCCGCTCGAGCTGGCGATCAACGTGAACGACCAACTGCCCGACGTGCCGGTCGACAACGCCGTCGAGCCGATCCAGTGACGCCATGACCACCCTGCTCGAGGTGAGCGGCGTTTCGAAGTCGTTCGGCGTCAAGGTCATCGACAACCTGTCGGTGTCCGTTTCAGAGGGCGACGCCGTCGGCATCGTCGGGCCGAACGGGGCCGGTAAGACCACACTCCTCAACCTCATCGCCGGTGATCTGCACCCCGACACCGGGTCGATCACCTTCGACGGTCACGACATCACCGGCACACGCGCCGATCAACGGTGTCGAGCTGGCATTGGACGAACCTCGCAGATCCCCAGGCCGTTCGAAGGGATGACCGTCTTCGAAAACGTCCTCGCCGCATCAGTATTCGGCGCAGGATTCCCCCTCAGTGAGGCCGAGGCCACCGAACTGGCCGTGGCATCGTTGACGACCAGCGGACTCCTCGGCGTCGCGAACATGCGCGCCGGTCAACTCCCGCTGCTCGGTCGCAAACGGCTCGAACTCGCCCGAGCACTCGGGACATCGCCGAAGGTGCTGCTGCTCGACGAGATCGCCGGGGGCCTCACCGAAGCCGAGGTGCTCGAGCTGGTCGAGACCGTCAAGCAGATCCATGCCGATGGGGTCACGATCGTCTGGATCGAACACATCGTGCACGCTCTGCTCGCCGTCGTCGATCGGATCATGGCGATGAGCTTCGGCGTGAAGATTGCCGAAGGGGACCCGCACGAGGTCATGGCGAGTCCCGAGGTGCAAGAGGTCTACATGGGAGTCGAGCCAGAATGAGTTTGTTGGAAGTCCGAGAACTCTCTGCCGGCTACGGAGACTTTCAAGCTCTGTTCGATCTCGACATCACTGTCGACGAGGGCAAGACGCTTGCGATCATCGGAGCGAACGGCGCAGGAAAGACGACGTTGCTGCGAGCGCTCGCCGGAGTCGTTCCGGCAATGTCGGGCTCGGTTCGCTTCGACGGCGAGGACCTCCTCGCGATCCCTGCGCACAAGCGCGTCGAACGCGGCATCTCGATGGTGCCCGAGGGCCGGCAGCTCTTCCCCAGCCTCAACGTCCGTGAGAACCTGCAGATCGGCGCATACAGCGGCCGGCCAGGCGAATGGACAGTCGACCGGGTCGTCGAGATCTTCCCGTTGCTGGAACGGCTGCTCGACAGACCATCCGATGTGTTGTCTGGTGGCGAGAAGCAAGCGGTCGCGATCGGCCGGGCACTGATGTCCAACCCGCACCTCATGCTGCTCGACGAAGTGTCGCTCGGACTCGCCCCCGTCGTGGTCAAACAGGTCTACGCCGCACTCCCTGCAATCACGGGCACAGGAACCACAGTTCTGGTCGTCGAACAAGACATCGCCCAGGCAACGGCGGTCGCCGACGATCTGGTGTGTCTGCTTGAGGGACGGGTGCGGCTGCAGGGAACCCCTGCCGAACTCACGCGGGAGCAGATCACCTCCGCCTACTTCGGGATCGAGGCCGCATCATGATCTGGGTCAACGCAATCGTGCAAGGCGTTCTCCTCGGTGGACTCTTCGCCCTTTTCGCGACCGGACTGTCGCTGGCATTCGGTGTCATGCGCTTCGTCAACCTTGCGCACGGCGACCTTGCAATCCTCGGCGCGTACTTCGGTGTCACGACCTCGGACGCGCTCGGCGTCAATCCGCTGCTCTCATTGTTCATTGTCGTCCCCGCGATGGCAGCGCTCGGGTACGTCCTGCAGCGGTATGCGTTCAACTATGCGATCGGCGACGATCCGCTGCCGTCCATCCTGGTCACGTTCGGGCTCGGCATTGTCATCCAGAACGCCCTGCTCGAGCGATACAGCGCCGACTCACAGGGCCTCGATGCCGGCTCGATCGAGACGAGCAGCATCGAGCTCACCGATGACATCGCCATCGGCACCTTCCCGTTGATCATCTTGGGTGTTGCGATCCTCGTGCTCGGTGGGCTCGGGCTGTTCCTCGCACGAACTCGCATGGGCAGGGCCTTCCGAGCAACATCCGACGACCCAATCACCGCCCGGCTGATGGGAATCAATGACCGCAACATCTACGGCGTGGTGATGGCCATCGCGTTCGCAACGGTTGCCTTGGCCGGCGTCTTCCTCGGGATTCGCCAGACGTTCGGGCCGTCCGATGGACCAGCGCTCCTGCTGATCGGATTTGAGGCTGTGGTGATCGGTGGGCTGGGGTCGCTCTG
Source organism: Ilumatobacter sp. (assembly GCA_029263275.1). Lineage (GTDB taxonomy): Bacteria > Actinomycetota > Acidimicrobiia > Acidimicrobiales > Ilumatobacteraceae > Ilumatobacter_A. The sequence continues at coordinate 4,208 of JAJCXU010000608.1, read as the reverse complement.
GGGCACCTTGCTGGGAGGCGTGATCATCGGTATTGCGCAAACGGTTGGCAATCAACTTGATGTCGAATTCGGCTTCCTCAACGGACCGTTGCTCGGCCACATCATCTTCCTGGTGGTGCTCCTCGTGAGACCCAATGGACTACTCGGAAGGAGAAGTCGATGAGCGAGTACCGAATCAGTCGGTCCACGCCGGAATCTCGGGGTGGTGTTGCGTTCTTCGCGGCGCTCACGCTCGTCCTGTTCACCTTGCCGTGGTGGGACGGCGACGGAAGTCTGCGTACGCCGCTCGTGATCGTCCTGCTCTACGTCGCCCTGGCTCAAATGTGGAACTTGCTCGCTGGGTTCGCAGGCCTGATCTCGATCGGACAGCAAATGTTCGTGGGCATCGGCACCTACGGCCTGCTCACGTTCGCCGAGGAGTGGGGGATCGACCCATACCTGTCGGTACCGCTGTGCGGTCTTGTCGCGGCGCTCGTTTCGATCCCGGTAGCGTTCTTCAACTTCCGCCTGGTCGCCGGCTACTTCGCCATCGGCACGTGGGTGTCGGCCGAAGTGATCCGCTTGCTGGTCAACGACAGCGGCAGCCTGAAAGGCGGTGAGGTCCGTTCGCTGACCCGCGAGTCGCTCGGCGGCTACGCGAAGGAGACGCGCGACAACGTGACGTACTGGCTCGCGTTGGCCCTCGCCGTCGGTGCGACCGCAATCGTGGTCTTCGTTCTCCGAAGTCGGGTCGGTCTCGCATTGCGTTCCGTCCGCGACAACGAAACTGGCGCACGCGGCCTGGGCGTCGACGTCACCCGCACCAAGGCGTTGATCTGGGTGATCGCAGCCTTCTGGACTGGCTGCGTCGGCGCCGTGCTGTTGCTCAACGCTCCATCCGCGACGAGTACATCGGCATTCTCCGTACTCAGCTGGACGGCACTCGTGATCTTCATGGTCGTCATCGGCGGCAACGGCAGCACGACCGGCCCAATCCTCGGCGTCCTCGTCTTCTGGTTCCTCGACGAACAGCTCGCCGATCAGGACACCTGGCGCTTCATCATCCTCGGCGGACTCGCCGCAGTGATGGCAATCGTTGCGCCGAAGGGGTTGTATGGACTGCTGCAGCAGTGGAAGCCGCTCCAGTTCTTCCCCGTCCGGCGGCGGCTCATCGGCCCGGGGGTCGACGAGTGACCGACAGGATCGAACCGGTCTACATCGTCGATGCCGTCCGAACCCCGGTCGGCAAGATCGGCGGAGCGCTGTCCGATGTTCGGCCCGACGACCTTGCCGCGGGCGTCATCGCATCGCTTCTCGAGCGCACGCCAGGCCTCGATCCGGCCCGCATCGACGACGTCCACCTCGGAAACGGCAACGGCGCCGGCGAGGAAAACCGAAATGTGGGCCGAATGGCATCGCTCCTCGCCGGACTCCCGACATCCGTGCCTGGCGCTACCTCGAATCGATTGTGCGGTTCGGGGTTGGACGCCGTGATCAATGCGAGCCGGCAGATCGCAGTCGGTGAAGCCGAGGTCTCCATCGCCGGGGGAGTGGAGTCCATGACGCGCGCACCATGGGTTGTCCAGAAGCCGGACAAACCGTTCGAGCGGTCGCACCAGCAAATGCACTCGACCACCCTGGGCTGGCGCCTCGTCAACCCGCGACACCCTGAGCAATGGACGGTGCCGCTTGGCGAAGGCGCGGAGATCCTGGCCGACGAGTTCAAGATCAGTCGCGCCGTACAGGACGCCTTCGCAATGCGGAGCCATCAGCGAGCCGCCGCGGCGTGGTCGGCCGGTCGCTTCGTCGACGAGATCGTCGACCCATGGGGTGCCGAACTGACAAGAGATGAGTGCGTTCGCGCTGACAGCAACCAGCATGCGCTCGCCTCTCTCCGGCCGGTTTTCCGACCTGCAGGCTCGGTGACGGCCGGCAACTCCTCGCCGATGAACGACGGGGCAGCAGCCGTCGTGCTCGCCAGCGACCGCGGCGTCGAAGCGGCCGGAAGGGACCCGCTCGCCCGCATCGTCGCTCGTGCGGTTTCCGGCATCGAACCACACCGATTCGGGCTCGGACCCGTCGAGGCGTCAACAGTCGCGTTGGCCCGTGCAGGAATCGGATGGGCCGACCTTGCTGCGGTTGAGTTGAACGAGGCGTTTGCAGCCCAGTCACTGGCTTGTCTCATGTCCTTGCCTGAACTCGACCGGACGATTGTCAACCCCAACGGCGGCGCCATCGCCATCGGACACCCGATCGGGGCGTCGGGCGCTCGAATCCTCACCACCCTCGTGCACGAGCTCAAACGACGGGGTGGCGGCTACGGCCTCGCCACGATGTGCATCGGCGTCGGCCAAGGCATCGCCGTTGTTGTCCACGCCGACCACGCGACCTGACCAACCCAACCGCTGTCTCGACCAATCCAATCAGGAGGCCACCATGTCCGTCTTTTCCACCGCACAGCACCTCGACGAAGCACTCGCCGCGTACTCCGATCCCGTCGATCAGCGTGCCGGTCAGATCGTTCAATCGGCGATCAAGCACCTCTACGCCTTCGCCGAGGAGATCGGATTGACGCGAGACGAATGGATGCAGGGAATCGAGTTCCTCACCGCCGTCGGCCAAATGTGCGACGACACGCGCCAAGAGTTCATCCTGCTCTCCGACACGTTGGGACTCTCGATGTTGGTCGAAATGATCAACCAAGACCCAGCCGATGGTACGACTGACCCGACGGTGTTCGGTCCGTTCCATGTCCCCGACGCACCACTCAAGAAGATGGGCGAGTCGATCCTCATCGATGACGATGACGGCACGCCCTTGACGTTCACCGGGCATGTCCGCGACGTCGACGGCAATCCAATCGAAGGCGCCCTACTCGATGTCTGGCAAACGGCGTCGAACGGGATGTACGACGTGCAGGACCCGAGTCAGACGCCGATGAACTGCCGAGGCAGATTTGTGACGGGCACGGACGGTGCGTACGCCTTCGTCGCGGTCAAACCAGTCGCCTATCCGATTCCGGGTGACGGACCAGCCGGAGCAATGCTGCGAGCGACGGGCCGACACAACTGGCGTCCGGCGCACACCCATGTGGTGGTGTCGGCCCCAGGCGTGAAGACCATCATCACCCATCTGTTCGACAAAGACTCCGACTACCTCGACTCCGACACGGTGTTCGGTGTGCGCGACGGCCTCATCGTCGACATGTCTGCAAGCAGCGTCCGCTTCGACTTCGTTGTCGAAGCCGACGGCTGAGGGATTCTCCAATGCAAGAGCTTCCAACAACTCTCCGAGATGTCGTCGATCCGTCTGATGGCGGTACGTCGGAACTGATCGTCTTCAAGCCGGGCGAGACCGAGACATGGCGGACGACCTCGTCCGCGGAGTCGCTCTTCGTTGAATACGGCGCCATCGTGCTCGAGATCGCGTACGGCGAGGCTGGCACGATCATTGCAGTCGAACTGCCCTCGCAAGCCTCGCGCTCGGTTCCATCAGGTGTGCATCTCCGGCTGCGGGCTTCCTTCTCCACCCGAGTCCGTCGAATGTCGGACCTCGCAGCCTGACCCAACGCTTCGTAGATCACGAAAAGATCACAGGATTCGCCAGACGACGCAGGATTCGGTCGCACGACTTGGATTGAGCTGGACGATCTGGACAGCAGGCCCGTTCGGAACGGGGTTTGCTGGACTCGGCTGGACGCATCGGATGGTTTCCAACCAGCTTGAACCTCTCTGTACGAAAGTACGTGCGGGTTCGAATCCCGCCCCGGGCACCACATCTACCAGGGCTGATGTGGCGAGATGGACGGCTCGCACGGCATCTCAAGAATGGCTTGTGCACAGAATGGTCACAGTTCTACGCTGGATGCGTGCGCAAAGGCTCGGTGTATCGACGGAGCGGAGGCTGGGCGTTCCGTGTCGACATCGCTCCAGACCCCGAAACCGGGCGACGACGGCAACGCTCGCAGCAAGGATTCCGGACCAAGGCCGACGCAGTTGCAGCGATGAACCAGGTCATGGCCGACCACGAACCGCCGCGCATCTGGCCATCCGATCCGCTCAGCATCCGCCAGGTCGCCCGAGGGTGGCTCGAACGAAAGACCGCCGAGTGCACCCCATCGACGATGGCCGCCTACCGCCGATCCGTCGGCAGGATCTGCGACCGCTTCGGTGATCTACTCGTCGGGGATCTGACGGTCGCGATGGTCGACGAGTTTGAACACGACCTAC
>JAJCXU010000607.1 GCA_029263275.1 Ilumatobacter sp. | reverse complement strand
TTCGAGGTCGTAGTCGAAGGTGTACTCGCCGGTCTCCGGCACGAACACCGGCACGGCTCCGCGCAGCTCGAGGAGTGCGTCGACGGAGCGCGCGGTGACCGATGTGCGGCCCTGCAACTCTGACGCGGGGCATGGGCCGGTCTCGCCGGTCGGCCAATTTCGACCGTAGGCAGCCAGCCCAAGCACCAACTTGTCGGAGTCGCCAGCGGCTTCGATGGCACCGTTGATCGACCGTTCGACGAAGTCGAGCGGTGCGATGGGTCCCGCCTCGACGACGGAGAAGTCGTACGCCATGATGCGAATGCGGTCGACATGCGGCGCAATCGCCCCGTAGTCGTAGACCCAGAAACCGCTGTCCGGGGTCTGTCCGGCGTCGTACACCGGTGGGATGCTGACAACAAGCGTCCGGCCATCCGCATGTAGCGCTGCCCCGAGTTCGGTGATGAACGCCACCCAGTTCGGTCGGGTAGTGGCCCACGTGTCTCGGCCGTCGGCGAACGCGAACTGCTCGTAGTCGATGTCGATGCCAGCGACACCGAGTTCCGCGGCGAATGACCTGATCGTTTCGACGTGCTGCGTGCGAGTGGCCGGGTCAGCGATGATCGCCGCCATTCCACCGGCCGGCATCGCGTCGATGATCGAAGGAACGATGTTGACATCCGCCGCTTCTGCGATCTCGAAGAACTGATCGAGCCCTTCATCAAGCGCGTTGACGTCGACTTCGATGGTGTCGGCAGCGGTGGCATTGAACCAGAACGGCGAGACGTCGCGGAGCGAGCCGACGCGCTGCTCGAACTCGGCGAGCGAGTCGTCGAGCGCCCAGTACGGCGCCCACGCATCAAGTGGGATGTCCGGCTTCGGGGGCGGCGGCGGATCCTCACGTGTCAACCAGAAGCCGCCGACACCGACCGCGATGAGCACACCGATCAGGCCGAACAGCGCGCCTCGGTGCTGCTTTGCCGTCGGGCTGTCGGGCGCCGCTGCCGAAACCGGTGTGTCGTCGTCAGTCGTGTCGTCAATGTCGTTCATCGCGCCGGGTTCAGTGTGTGCAGTGGGGCGAGGGGAATGACGGATTCAGTCGGCGAGGAGCCCGCGGAGATCATCGACGGTGACGCCGACCAAGGTCGGGGCGATCGTGAGGTTCGGAGCGGGATCGAGAGTGACGACATGGGGGACGCCCAGCGTCGCACACCCAGCCGCCAGCGCCGAGGCAACACCGGTGCGCGAGTCTTCGATCGCGACGCACGAATTCGAGTCGACCCCCAGCGTGCGGGCGGCGGCGAGGTAGGGCTCGGGGTGAGGTTTGCCGTTGGTGACTTCGTCGCCGGTGATTGTGGTGATGAAGGAGCCGTCGGGTGCTGACACGAGCACGGCGTCGGCAAAGCGGCGCCAGGACATCGTCACCAGCACACAGCGAATGCCCGCGTCACGGCATTCGATCAGGAGCTCACGGGCACCGGGACGCCATGGCAATTCTTGCTTGACTCGCTGGATCACGCCGTCCATCAGGCGATCGACGAGGGCGACTGGCTCTAGCTCGACACCGGCCTGACGAAGCTTCGCCGCGGCATCGAGCAGGTCGGAGCCGATCAGCGCGGCCGCCTGTTCGTGACTCCAGGTTCCGCCGTACTCCGCGACGAGCTGCTGTTCACACTCGATCCAATAGGGCTCGGTGTCGACGAGCGTGCCGTCCATGTCCCACAGCACTGCCGCCAATTCCGTCACGTGTGTGGAGAGTACGACCCGGAGAGCGAAATCAGCCGCGGAAGACGGTGATCTTGTCTTCGCCGATTTCGGCGCGACGCTCTGGATCGTCGATGCCTTGACCCTCGCCGGGAGCGAGACACAGCACGCCTTGTTTGCCTTCGGCCTTGTTGTGGTGCACCGCGAGCGACGCCTCGCCGACTTGGTCGAGGGTGTACGTATCGGTGAGGAGCGGCTGGATCCTGCCCTCGCAGAGCAACTTGTTGGCAGCCCAGCTCTCTCCGTAGTTCGCGAAGTGCGACGAAACCAGTTGCTTCAGTTTCATCCAGAAGTGCCGGTTGTCGAACTCGACCATGTACCCGGACGTGGCCGCACACGTGACGATCGTGCCACCGCGCTTGGCGGCGAACACCGAGGCGCCCATCGTTGAGCGACCTGGATGCTCGAACACGATGTCGACGTCTTCACCGTTGTTGACCGCGCGGATGTCCTTGCCAAAGCGGCGCCACTCGGATTCGTCCTGCGTGTGCTCGTCAGACCAGAACTGATAGTTGGCAACCTTGCGATCGATGACGGCTTCGCAACCCATCCGATTGAGGATTTCGGCCCGTTCGGGTGACGAGACCACGCCGATCGGCCTGCCGCCGCCATTGAGCACATACTGCACGGCGTAGCCGCCAATCCCGCCGGTGGCCCCCCAGATCAGGACGCTGTCGCCTTGCTTCATCCGAGCACCGTTGTCGCCAACAAGCATGCGGTATGACGTGGAACTGCACAGCGCGTTGACCGCTGACTCTTCCCACGAGAGATGTGTCGGCTTCGGCATCAATTGGTTGGCCTTGACCACCGAGAGGTCGGCCAGACCTCCGAAGTTGGTCTCGAAACCCCAGATCCTCTGGTTCGACGCGAGCATCGAGTCGTTGTGCGCGCTCGGGTCTTGGTCGTCGACGTAGTTGCACTGCACCGTGACCCGGTCGCCTGGCTTCCAGTTGCGCACAGCGCCGCCAACGCGCAGCACGACACCCGAGGCGTCTGAGCCGACGATGTGCTCGTCACGTGCATGACGTGCGCCGAACTCGCTCTCGCGGGCCAGACGGTCGAGGAAGCCGAAGGTCGGCAGCGGCTCGAAGATCGACGTCCACACGGTGTTGAAGTTGATGCTGGACGCCATCACCGCGATGTAGACCTCGTCGGGCGCGAGTTCGGGCGTGGCGACGTCCTCGACGTGGAGCGACTTGCGTGGATCCTTGTCCCAGGAGTCGACACCTTCGAACATCGCTGCCTCGTCGCGCTTGACGAATGCGGCGCGGTAGCTCTCTGGGATCGGCAGGTTGGCAATGTCATCGCCACTCGCACCGGACTGAATCGCCTCGAGTATCTGCTTCATGCGCCGCGAGGTTACTGAGCGGTAACTGGTGGCCCCAAGTTGGGCGACCAGACGTCCGAGCGAGGCAGGCTCAGACCGTGCGCGGGCGTCGTCGTCCGGCGAGGGCGACGAGTGCGAGCCCTGCTGCGATGAGCGCGAGAGCGGGCTTCCAAGGAAGAGCGCCGTTGCCGGTTGCGGGAAGATTGCCGGATGGTGCTGCGTTGATCGTGAGGGTGAGCGCCACGGTCGTCGTGTTGCTGCTTGCATCGGTCGAGATGCAGCTGACGGTGGTCGTTCCAGCGGCGAGCACGGTTCCGACCGGTGGCGTGCAGGTCAGGGTGGCGGCGCCGGAGTTGTCGCTGGCGGTGGGGAGCACATAGTCGACCGGTCCGGAGGTTCCCGCGACCAAGGTGATGGTCTGGTTGGCCGCGCCCGCGATGATCGGTTTCTCGTTGTCGGTGACGTTGACGACAAACGTGGCGCTCGAGGTGTTGCCGAGATTGTCGGTGGCGGTGCAGGTGACCGTGGTTGCACCAATCGGGAACTGCGAACCAGACGCAGGCGTGCAAACTGGAGTGGTTGGTCCAGCGAGCGGCGCCGAGCTCGCACCAGCGACGAGGCTGCTGCTCGTTGTGTAGGTGACGGTGGCATACGGCTTGCCGGGGTCGGTGTTGACGTCGATGGTGCCGGGGGTGACGATGGTGGGCCCGGTTGTGTCAAAGGCGACCGTTGCAGTGTTCGACACTGCGTTGGTTTGGCTGTTGGTGTTGACCACGGCTCCGGCGTCGACGGTGACGGTGACGGGACCGTCCGCGACGGTGCCGCTGACAGCAATCGCGAAGACATCGCCGGTTGCGTTGGGCGTGATGGTCGCCGTTGCTCCCGCCGGGGTCACCGTCAGGTCAGCGGCGTCGAAGCCGGTGACGGGTTGGTCGAATGTCGCAGCGAAGTTGATCGGCGTGGTGCTGGTCGGGCTGGCTTGACCAACTGCTGAGGTCACGGCCACGGTGGGGGCGACGGATGGAATGACCGGTGCGGTTGAGGTGGACGGGAGGCTGATCGAGATCGTGTTGATCGCCGAGACGCGGAAGATCACTGGGGTCCCGTTGGAGAGTCCAGTGACCGTCGCGGTGGTTGCAGTCGAGATCGTGGTGTCCGCGGTGGTTGCTGCTGCTGCCCAGGTGAGTCCGTTGTCGGTGGACTGCTCGACGACGTAGCCCGTGACCGGCCAGTTCGGGTCTGGGGTGCCCGCGTTCCACGACACGACGGCCTGAGCAGCGGTCGGTGCCAGCGCGCTCGCCGTGGGCTGGTTGGCGCCCGTCACCCGAACGGTACGGAACACACGCGCATGTCCCGAGTTGCTGTCCCCGCCGTCGTTGTACGGTGCGCCGATGATTGCGGTGTTCCCGGCTCCACTGATCGCGACGGAGGTGCCGGATTGGTCGTCGGTTGCTTCGCCGTCGATGTCGGTGCCGCGTTGGGTCCAGGTGGTGCCGTTCCAGTCGTAGATGCGCGTGTGGCCAGCTCGGTCGCCACCGTCGTCGTTGAGCTCCGCGCCGATGATTGCGGTGTTCCCGTCTCCGCTGATCGCCGCCGACAGGCCGGATTTGTCCGCGGCTGCCTCGCCGTCGATGTCGGTGCCGCGTTGGGTCCAGGTGGTGCCGTTCCAGTGGTAGATGCGTGCGTGTCCGGCGTTGGTTCCTCCGCCGTCGTTGTACGGGGCGCTGATGATTGCGGTGTTGCCGTCGGCACTGATGGCCACCGAGGTGCCTGAGAGGTCGTCGACTGCTTCGCCGTTGATATCGGTGCCGCGTTGGGTCCAGGTGGTGCCGTTCCAGTGGTAGATGCGTGTTTGTCCAGCGTTGGTGCCACCGTCATCGTTTGCGCGTGCGCCGATGATGGCGGTGTTGCCGTCAGCACTGATCGCCACCGACCAGCCGGATTCGTCGTCGGCTGCTTCGCCGTCGATGTCAGTGCCGAGCTGGAGTGTCGTGACGATCGTGAAGATGCGCGTCTGTCCGGCGTTGGTGCCGCCGTCGTCGTTGTCGCGTGCGCCGATGATGGCGGTGTTGCCGTCGGCGCTGATCGCTACCGAGTAGCCGGAGAGGTCGAAGGCTGCTTCGCCGTCGATGTCGGTGCCGCGTTGGGTCCAGGTGGTGCCGTTCCAGTGGTAGATGCGTGCGTGTCCCGCGTTGGTTCCACCACCGGCGTTTGTGGGTGCGCCGATGATGGCGGTGTTGCCGTCAGCACTGATCGCCACCGACCAGCCGGATTCGTCGTCGGCTGCTTCGCCGTCGATGTCAGTGCCGAGCTGGA
>JAJCXU010000606.1 GCA_029263275.1 Ilumatobacter sp. | reverse complement strand
TTCCTTTTGCCCAGCGCATTGAGTTGTTAGATCGTGAAAACAATCCTCGATCATATCCAGCACATCGTCTTGGTCGACGAAGCTCATCTCCATGTCGAGCTGCATGAACTCGTACTGGCGGTCGGCGCGCAAGTCTTCATCCCGGAGGCAGCGGGCCATCTGGTAGTAGCGATCGACACCCGCCACCATCAGGAGTTGCTTGAAGAGCTGGGGCGACTGCGGCAGGGCGTAGAACGAACCGGGCTCCTTGCGCGACGGCACCAGAAACTCGCGGGCACCCTCCGGCGTGGACGGCACGAGCATCGGCGTCTCGACTTCGACGAAACTCTGTGCATCCATCGCGGCCCGAACCGCTGCGTTGATCTTCGACCGGATACGGAGGTTCTTCTGCATCCGCTCGCGGCGCAGGTCGAGGTAGCGGTGCTTGAGGCGAATGTTCTCGTCGACGTCGTCGGCACGAGCATCGATCGGGAACGGCGGCGGTGTGGCAGTCCGCAGGATCTCGACCTCACAGTCGCCGATCTCGACGCGACCGGTCGGGAGGTTGTCGTTGATCGTGCCGTCGGGCCGCTCGCGAACGGTGCCGGTGATCTTGAGGACGTACTCACTGCGCACGTCGACGTCTTCGTTGATGACGCACTGCACGATGCCGGAATGGTCCCGCAAGTCGACGAACGCCAGATGTTCGCCATGCTCACGACGGCGACCGACCCACCCGCACACGCTGACCGTGCTGCCGATGTCGGCGTCGCGCAGCGCTCCGCACAGATGAGTACGCATTGATGTTGCTTGTGATTCAGTCATGAGTTCGTGTTTCTGAGAGTTGGGCGATGAGCCCGGATCGGGGGATGGTGACCTGGTCGCCGCCGCGCATTGGCTTGACGATGATGCTTCCATCGGCGACTTCTTGCTCGCCGATGATGACCGCACACGCCGCGCCACTGCGGTTGGCGAGCTTCATCTGCGCCTTCATGCTGCGGTTGTCGTAGCCACGATCGGCGGACAATCCTGCGGCGCGCAATTCAGCAGTGATGGCAGCAGCTTCGAGGCCACCGACGACATCGACGACAAACGCATCGAGCTGCAACGGCTCAGCGGCGAAACAACCTTCGTCGTCGCAGGCAATGAGGGTGCGATCTACACCGAGCGCAAACCCGATGCCCGGTGTTGCCGGGCCGCCAAGTGCCTCGACGAGGCCGTCGTAGCGACCGCCGCCGCCGAGCCCGTTCTGGGCAGACTCGAAGGTGCCGCCCTGGAATTCGAAGATCGTGCTGCGGTAGTAGTCGAGCCCACGAACGAGCTTGGGTTCGACAGTGAACGGGATCCCGAGGGACTGCAGCCCCGCTTGCACGGCGGCGAAGTGCTCGGCGGCGTCGTCCCCGTAGAAATCGGCGATCTGCGGGGCAGTGGCGATGAACGGCTGATCTGGATCCCGCTTGGAGTCGAGGACACGCAACGGGTTCTTCGCGAGCGTGACGCGGCTCTGCTCGGTCAACTGTTCCCCCGCCGCCTCGAAGTGCGTGCGTAACGCTTCGACGTAACGGGAACGATCTCCGGGTTCACCGAGGCTGTTGACGATCAATGTCACTTGCTGCAGGCCGAGTGCGCGGTAGAACTCCCAGCCCAGCGCGATGACTTCGACGTCGAGCATCGGGTCGTCGACGCCGAGGACCTCGATGCCGACCTGGTCGAACTGGCGATACCGGCCACGCTGCGGCTTCTCGTACCGGAAGTTCGGGCCCGAGTAAAAGACCTTCCACGGCAAGACCGGCGGACGATGTTGTGCGAATGCTCGACACACGCTTGCTGTCTGCTCCGGACGCAGGGCCACTCGGCGGTCGCCTTTGTCGACGAAGTCGTACATCTCTTTGGTGACGACGTCGGTGGCATCACCAATCCGGGTGAAGACGCCCAGGTCTTCGAGCAATGGCGGGATCACCTGCTGATATCCGGCCGCTTCGACGACATCAGCGAAGACGGCAGTGAACCGACGCCAACGGCCACTCTCGGGCGGCAGGATGTCCCGCATGCCGGGACTGGTCTGGAACGATGGCACGGCCCGCAAGGCTATCGGTGCACCGAAGCCAGGGGCGGGAGCGTTTCACACAGAGTTACGAAAGGGGCCTGACCCCATGCGTAACTATCCGGTGGCGGCGACCGAGTTGTTCGCCGGAGCGCTCCCCGGATTGATTCGATAGGCGTCGTAGACGGAATCGATGCCCTTGATGGTCTGGAGCACCGAATCAAGATGGCTCAAGTTGACCAGTTCGAACTGAAACTGCATCTTGGCTACCCGGTCGGTGCCGGTGACCGTCTGCGACGACACGATGTTGATCTTGTGTTCCGACAGTGCCACCGCAACGTCCATCAGGAGTCGTGATCGGTCGAACGCGACGACCTCGACGCCAGCGATGAACGTGGCCTTGGATTGTTCTGCACCGCCCCACTCGACGTCGATCAGACGAGTGGCCTGCTCGGCCATCAACGACACCGCATTCGCGCAGTCGCTCCGATGCACGCTGACCCCACGCCCGCGCGTGACGAAGCCGATGATGTCGTCGCCCGGCACTGGGGTGCAGCACTTGGCGAGCCGCACCATGACGTCGTCGAGCCCCTCGACGTGGACGCCCACCGTGGTCGCCCCGTCATCGCGCTGTTCGCGCCGCGGTGTGTCGACCGTTGCGGGCAGCTGCTCGTCTTCCTCGCCCGTGCGGAATCCGCGTGCAATCTTCTGTGCGACGCTCTGCGCCGACACGTGGTGCTCGCCGATCGCCTGCAGCATCGCGTCGAGGTCGACGTAGCTCAGTTCGTTGATCACGGCATCGAGCTGCGGCGACTTCCAGATTCGTTGGACTGGCAGCCCTTCACGGCGCAGGAGGTTGCTGAGGTCGTCTCGGCCCGCCTCGATGGTGTCGAGGCGCCGTTCGCGGCTGAACCATTGCCGGATCTTGTTTCGCGCCCGCGGCGAGACGACGAACACGAGCCAGTCCTGAGACGGACCAGCGGTGTCGACCTTCGACGTGAAAATCTCGACGTTGTCGCCGCTCTGCACCGTGTGATCGAGCGGAACCAGTCGACCGTTGATCTTGCTGCCGATGCACGAGTGGCCGACTTCGGTGTGCACTGCGTACGCGAAGTCGACGGTGGTCGAGCCGACCGGCAACGTGATGACCCGACCCTTGGGCGTGAAGACGAACACTTCGTCTTGCTCAAGGTCGGTCTTGAGGCTTTCCATGAACTGTGCAGGGTCGGAGACCTCCTCCTGCCAGTCGATGATGCGGTTGAGCCAATCGATGTCTTTGGTGCTGTCGGCGCCGTCTTTGTACGCCCAGTGTGCAGCCACGCCCCATTCGGCCCGCTGGTGCATTTCGATGGTACGAATCTGCACTTCGATCGGCTTGCCCGATGGACCGATGACCGTGGTGTGCAAGCTCTGATACAGGTTGAACTTGGGCATCGCGATGTAGTCCTTGAACCGCCCCACGATGGGTCGCCATCGCCCATGAATGCAGCCGAGCGCGGCATAGCAGTCCTTCATCGTCGGCACGATGACTCGGACGGCCACGAGGTCGAAGATCTCGTCGAACTCGCGGCTCTTCACCACCATCTTTTCGTAGATGCTCCACAGGTGCTTGCCGCGACCCGTGACTTCGGCGTCGATGCCCAACTCGCCGAGCCGTGCCCGCACCTCTGCCACCGACTTCGCGAGGTAGATGTCGCGCTCAGGCGTCCGGCTGCTGACGAGATGGTCGAGTTCGGCAAACCGTTTCGGATGAAGCGCCGAGAACGACAGGTCCTCGAGCTGCTGCTTCATCTCCTGCATCCCGAGACGATGCGCGAGCGGCGCATAGATGTCGATCGTCTCTTGAGCCTTCTGCTGCTGCTTCTCGAGCGGCATCGCGGCGATCGTGCGCATGTTGTGCAACCGGTCAGCGAGTTTGATGACCAGGACGCGGAGGTCCTTCGCCATGGCGACGAGCATCTTGCGCATCGTCGCCGCTTGCTGCTCCTCGCGACTGTCGAAGCGAATGCGTTCGAGTTTGGTGACGCCGTCGACGATGGCGGCCACCTCGTCGCCGAAGTCGCGCTGCACATCGGCGACGGTGATTTCGGTGTCTTCGACTGCATCGTGCAGCAACGCCGCAACGACGGAGACTTCGTCGAGGCCGATGTCAGCAACGATGTACGCGACCGCCAATGGGTGATTGATGTAACTCTCGCCGGAGCCTCGACGTTGAGACCCGTGGGCCGTGGCAGCGACCCGATAGGCCCGGTTGATCGTGGTGGTCGGTGCCTTCGGATGTCGACGCCGATAGGCCGCAAGCAGTGGCCCGAGTTCTGACGCGGTGGGAGTGGTCGGCGTCCGTCTCCAGGGTAAGACTCGGTCGACCGTCCCCATGATCAGTAGTGGAGCAACGCCTGCACGGTTCGGTCGCCGAGTTTGGCGCGGCCACCGAGATCATCGATCTCGAGCAGGAATGCCAGGCCTGCCACGACACCGCCGAGCGTCTCGACGAGCCGGGCCGTTGCGGCCGCCGTTCCGCCGGTGGCGAGGACGTCGTCGACGATGAGGATTCGTTCCCCCGGGTGGATGGCGTCGCGATGGATCTCGAGCTTGTCGGATCCGTACTCGAGGATGTACTCCTCACGGACCACCGCCCACGGCAGCTTGCCGGCTTTGCGAACGGGTACGAACCCTGCGCCGGCCCGATAGGCGACCGCCGCGCCGAAGATGAATCCACGGGCTTCGACGCCGACGACACGATCGATCGGAACGCCTTCGAATTGCTCGACAATGGCGTTGATCGAACGCGCCAACGCTGCGGAATCGCCCAGCAGAGGGGTGATGTCGCGGAACGTGACGCCTTCGACTGGATAGTCGGCGATGTCGCGAACGAAGCTGCGAAGTGCGCCGTGATCAGCTGTCATGCGCCGAGGTTATCCGCAGAGGTGGTCAGCGACGCTTCTTCTTGCGTGGCCGCGGCTGGTGGGTGAGCAGCTTGCCCGCGGGTTCGTGGACGGCAGCGGTCTTGACGTCATCGTCGTGATCATCGTGATCGGCTGATGACGACGATGTCGGCGTCGCTGCGACGCGCCCGGTGACTCCCGAGCCAATCACCGCAGCACGCAGGTTGTCGCCGGTCAGGCGCTCACGGCGCGCCTTGCGTCCGACGTTGGCCTTCAGCGCCGCGAGCAACGGCGTCGCGATGAAGATCGACGAGTAGATACCCGAGATCATGCCGATGAGCAATGCCAGTGCAAACTCGCGCAGCGTCACCGCTCCGAGCAGCCCCGACCCGATGAGCAACAGGGAGATCACCGGCAGGATCGACGACAGGCTGGTGTTGATCGACCGCATCAATACCTGGTTCATCGAAATGTTGACGACGTCCTGGTACGGCATGCGGACACCGGCATACTTGCCTTCGT
>JAJCXU010000605.1 GCA_029263275.1 Ilumatobacter sp. | reverse complement strand
GACCTCGTTGTAGAGGCCAAGTCGTCCTGCCGAGACGACCTCGACGAAGTTATCCATCGTCGATCGAAGTCCGTCAAGGAACGCAGCGGCGACGCCCGGCCAAAGTGGATCCAAAGGGCCGGCTTGCGAGATCCGCTCGGCCACATCCCGATCCGCACCATTCCCGTACGCCCACGCCTGTGCGTAGGCAAGCTGGAACGTGTCATCCATGAGCCTCCAGACTGCAGTCGCGTCCTCGCCCGCTATCGCGTGGACGAACGCCATCGCTGGCTGAGGCGCTCTGTGCTCCATCGCAAAATGATGCCATCTAGGTCGAACCACGGCGAGGACCCCCTGCAGGCCCCTCGACCCGGCGTTTGGACACGCCTGCTCCTCGCCGCGAACCAAATTCTGCCCGATGAAGGGGCCCTCGTCCGACAGCGGGTTTCCGGCCGCGCTGTAAGTCTCCGTAGGTTGTATCGCTGTGAGGCGAATAGCGTCGGCCGGCATCTCGATCATCCTGGTGGCGTCGGCGTGCGGGTCCGGGGACAACTCAGCGGACACCGACACGACGTCGGACATCGAGACGCATGGGTCTGTAGCGCCCTCCCTGAACCTTGCGTCGCCGGGCACGCAGACCACGTTCGCGACGGGGGATCCCGAAGGGGGATCGGAATCGGACGAGACCGATGTCGATAACTCTGGCTCGACGTCCATCACGAGTACGACGACCTCCACGACGAAGCCGCCTGTCGCTCTCGATGAGGCCCTTCTCAAGCAGAAGGTCGAGGAGTACGTCGCGGCGTTCGGCGAGGGTGATCCGGATGCGGCAGTGTCGCTGCTGTCTGAGCGATGCGCCGGCACGATTCCGATGGCCGACTACCGAGCGGCCGTAGCTGCGGCCGGGGAGCTCTACCCCGGCCTCGTTGTCGACGACTTCTACGACATCATTCTGGACGAAGATCGAGCCGTCGTTTACTACTCGACCGACCCGGAGGTTGAAACCGAGGACGGTGAGCGATGGATCATCGAGTCCGACGGATGGGTCTGGGACGACTGCTGACGGCCTCAATTCACTTGCCCGAATCCCGCGGCAGCTTGCCAGTCCTCCCTCCAGTCCAGAAACGACGCTCTCGGGCGGCGCAACGTCGCGGCCGGCCCCGTCGTCTGGTCCTTGATGTCGCTGTTGGTTGTGAGCCTTTGGTCCCGCTCGCGAGACCGCTGCACAGTCCCGAAAGGGCGGCCCAGTCCCGGCGTTGGGTGACGGTGGAGTTAGTCGTAGTCGGTGGTTTGCATCGGCAGCCCGCCGACATCGGGGAACACCGTGCTTTGATCGACCCCGAAATGTGAAGCCAGCAGTGTTCGGAGCTTCCGCTTCAGGGAGTGAGGAACGTGTAGGCCGATCAGCGGTACCGATGACGGACGCCCGCGCTCTCCGTCGTGGTCGAACAATCGGTTGAGCTTCTCTTTGTTCCATTTCTGCGGTCGGCGCGGCAACCAGATGTCGCTGATGTCAGCGTGCCATCGCTCGGACGTGGGGAACGTCGAGAGCAAGAACCTCGAACGTTGTACGACGATGCGATCGTTGAGCACCGGGGGGTCGATGACACCGATTGCGTTTCCTAGTGCTGCGAGTTCGACAGAAAAGGGTCGATCGTCGGACGGCTCAGATGAGCCGCCGTCGATGACGAGGTTGAAGGAGCGCACGTAGTCTGGGTCCGTGCTGACATCGATGTAGTGGTTCGTCTTGTTGAAGCCGATGAGGATCCCGTCGCTTTGATCTTTAGTCGGCGCAGTTGCGAACCAGAGCGCAATGAACGGGTCGGGCGTGACATCGAGCAACGGGCTGGGCACACCATGGTGCCGGAGATGCGCGAGCCGTGCGAGTGGACCGAAAGTGCCGAATGTCATCCCATCTCGCCAACGTTGTGCGCTCTTCTCCGCAACTTCAAGTGTCTTGTGCGTGCGATCGAGCACGCGGCTCCTACGTGTGTCCCGATTCCTCAGGTCGTGCGCAATCGTTGGGCAGATCCGGTGGTCAATCGAAGACTGCCCGCGCCACAACGTAGGAGTGTTGTTCACGGTCGAACAGGTGACGATGTCGCGCAATACAGCACGAGCACGCTTGTGTGCCGAGCTGACCGGAGGGGGCTCACGAAGCAGCTCGAGATCGTTCCAAGCTTGAGCCGACATCGCTGTCACCCTATGGCGCACGCAAAGACGAGATCTCAAACAGCACGGGATTCCGGCATTCTGACCAGGAGGGACCATCTCACCAACGGTCACCCGCATCGTGTTGGAAGGCTGTCCCCGAAGTGCCGTTGGGGGACGCCCGGGCCGCAAAGGCGGCGGGCTACGGCGATTCTTCCTCGGCGTCACTCGACCTGGAGGCGGGCGCGCGGAGGGCGGCGAGGTCGTCGAGCCTTCGGATGACGCAGATGTATGCGCCGTCGCCGTCGCGATGAATGAGCTGCCCGGTTGAAGGGTCGAGAGTGACCTCATCCGTCGCGGCCACCACGACCGATTCCGGCGGGGCGGTTGTTGGCGGGATCGTCGTGGACGGAGCTGCTGTTGCGGACGGGCTCGGGGCGGGCGACGCGGTGCTGTCGGACGAGCCACACGCAGAAACAGTGAGCAGAGCTAGCGCGAGAAGGGGTCCGGTCCACACTCGTGCCATGACGACGAGCGTACGGTGAGGTTCCCGGCACATCAGGGTCCTCCGACTCTGACCAAGCGCTGTGCCGTGGACGCAGCCGTATCCTCGGGGCCATGACTGACCTGTTGTCTGCGCCGCTGCTCGACACATCGCCGATCGCTGATCGGCTCAAGGCAGCGCTCCCGACCGATGTCGACTACGCATCGGCACGGCTGTCCGACGAGCGCTCCGAACACCTCACCGTCCGCCAGAACAACCTCGAACCGATCTTCAACGAATTCGACACGGGCGTGATGATCTCGGTGTGGAACGGAGGCGGCCTCGGGTACGCCGCCACGGCCGACTTGTCCGAAGCGGGCCTCGCTCGCGCCGTGGAGCGAGCACGGCATTGGGCCGACGTCACCGCTGGACACATGGTCGGCACCATCGCACCGCCACCTCACCACCCGACCGGCACGTATCAGTCGCCTGTCGAGGTGAGCTGGGATTCGATGCCGCTCGACGATCGGCTCGAACTCCTGCATCAACAATCCCGACTGCTCGGCATCGATGACCGCATCGTCGACTGGGCAGCTCGGCTCACCAGGAGGAGTGTCGACACGCTGCTGGTCACGTCGAGTAGCGATGGCCAGCGCGGCGAAGTCGAGCAGCGCTTCCAGTACGTCTACCCCGGCATGCGCGCCACGGCGAACGAAGGCATCAACACCCAGACCCGCACCTTCGGCGCCAACGCATTCTGCGGCCAGGGTGGCGCCGAAGTACTCGGCCGGTTCGGCTTCGGCGACGCAGCCTCACGCGTGGCCAACGAGGCACTCGAACTGCTCGACGCACCCAACTGTCCTGACGGTGTGATGGACATTCTGCTCGCTCCGGACCAGATGATCCTGCAGATCCACGAGTCGATCGGTCACCCCCTCGAACTCGACCGAATCCTCGGCGACGAACGCAACTACGCCGGCACCAGCTTCGTCACGCCTGACATGTTCGGCAGCTTCCGCTACGGCTCGGACCTGCTCAACGTCAGCTTCGATCCGACCGTGCCCGG
This sequence comes from Ilumatobacter sp., assembly GCA_029263275.1. Taxonomy (GTDB): domain Bacteria; phylum Actinomycetota; class Acidimicrobiia; order Acidimicrobiales; family Ilumatobacteraceae; genus Ilumatobacter_A. Next base: position 1,682 of record JAJCXU010000605.1, on the reverse strand, counting down.
CCAGCTCGCCAGCTACGGCTTCGACGACGATGGCTCACCCGCCGAGAAGCAGCTCCTGATCAAGGACGGCATCTTGCAGCGCGGACTCGGTGGGGCGGTCAGTCAGCAGCGCAGCGGCCTCGAAGGAGTGTCGAACTCTCGGGCATCCAGTTGGAATCGACCGCCAATCGACCGGATGGCCAACCTCAACGTCGAGCCGGGTGACAGCACAGTCGACGAACTCATCGCCTCGGTCGAGAACGGCGTGTACATGCACACCAACAACTCCTGGTCGATCGACGACAGCCGTAACAAGTTCCAGTTCAACTGCGAATACGGCCAACGCATCCAGAACGGCGAAATCGTCGGGGCGGTCCGCAACCCCGGATACCGAGGCATCTCGCGGACGTTCTGGCGCAGCCTTGCAGGCGTCGCCGACGGAGACAGCTTCACCGTGATGGGCACACCGAACTGCGGCAAAGGCGAGCTCAACCAGATGGTCGGGACCGGGCACGCGTCGCCCGCCTGTCGATTTGCCGACGTCGAGGTGTTCGGGGGCGAATCATGAGCGAGCACGAACAGAGCTACTTCGACACCCTGATCACCACGGCGAGTAGCGGGTTGACCGGTGACGAAGTCCTCCTCGCGAACCTTGCCGGCGAACGAACCGACTTCATTCGTTTCAACCACGGCGACGTACGACAAGCCGGCACGATCGACCAACGCAAGGTCACCGTCGACCTCATCGAAGGCCGTCGGCACGTCGCCGGCAGCATCCAGTTGACCGGCGAACGTTCCGTCGACGATGCCCGCCTCACCGCGTTGCTCGGCCAGTTGCGCGAGCAGCGCCGACACGTCACCGAGGACCCGTTCCTCCTCTTCAACGCCGAACCACAGTCATCCGAACGGATCGAGCGTGGATCGATTCCTTCCCCCGAAGGCGCACTTGCAGACATCCGCTCCGCTGGACAGAGCAGGGATCTCGTCGGGATCTACGCAGCTGGTGATACCTACAGTGGCTTCGCCAACTCGCTCGGCCAGCGCAACTGGTTCCAGTCGGCAACGTTCAATCTCGACTGGTGCTTCTATCTACGCGCGGACAAGGCAGCCAAGAATCTCTACGCCGGGTTCGATTGGAACGACGACGCGTTCGCCCAGAAGGTCGAGTGGTCGGCCCGCCAGCTGGCAGCACTCGAACGCGATCCGGTCGAGTTGACACCGGGTGAGTACCGGACCTACCTCGCACCGAGGGCGATGGAGGAACTGATCACGCTGATGTCCTACTACGGAGCATTCGGTCAACGAGCGCACGAGACCAAACAGACGCCCTTGTTGCGGATGCTCGCCGACGACGCGCGCTTGTCGCCGCTGTTGTCGATCAGCGAGAACACAGCTGGTGGCGTCGCGCCCAACTTCCAATCCGCCGGGTTCCTGCGACCCGACGATGTGGCATTGATTGTCGACGGAAAGTACGCGAACACGCTCGTTTCCCCACGGTCGAGCCAGGAGTACGGCGTACCGACCAACGGTGCGTCCTCGGGCGAGTACCCGCAGTCGATGGCGGTCAGTCCCGGCACGATTTCAACCGCCGATGTCGGCGACGCACTCGGGACCGGGTTGTTCGTCGGCAACCTCTGGTACACGAACTTCTCCGACCGCGCCGCGTGCCGGGCGACCGGCATGACCCGATTCGCGACATTCTG
>JAJCXU010000604.1 GCA_029263275.1 Ilumatobacter sp. | reverse complement strand
CCGGCGGCCTCCGCTATCACGGCATGGCCCCGCTGGTCTCGCACGTCTACAACGAGGGCCTGGTCGAAGCGATCTCGATCCCGCAGCGCGAGTGCTTCGCTGCCGCGATCGACTTTGCCAAGTCCGAGGGCATCGTGCCGGCACCAGAGCCGACGCACGCCATCGCCGCAGCGGTCCGAGAAGCCCTGGCCTGCAAGGAGAGCGGGGAAGAGAAGGTCATCCTCACCGCCTTGTGTGGACACGGACACCTCGACCTCGCCAGCTACGAGAAGTACCTCCATGGCGACATGGTCGACTACGAACTGCCTGACGATGCGATCGCCGAAGCGATGAAGACCGTTCCCGTCCTCGCCTGACGGGCGGCTCCCGGTTGTCGGGCGTGATTGATGCAGATTGTTTGAGGCTTTTCTGCAAGATCGGTTCCGCACGCTCCTCTTGAACAACGACAGCAACGTTGCGACAAGGAGCATCGACATGAAAAGAATCATTCCCTGCGTGGTCTTTGGCCTCGCTCTCGCCGCCTGTGGCTCAGCCACGACGACTTCAACAGCCGACGACAGCATTCCGGGCGCGCCCGACGTCTCCGTCGAACAAGACCCCGCGGTTGACGACACGTTGCCCGCCGACGCAGGCGATGGTGCAGCATCAAGCGACGACACGCCTGATGCCACCGAGGCACCTGCAGCCGATGACTCTGGCGCCGACGCTGATGCGTCTGGTGAGCCAGCGGCATCGGCCACCGACCCCGCGGTCGAGAGCGATGCCGCGCCGGCCCCAGAGCCTGAGCCAGCACCCGAGCCTGCCGCGGACGACGCCCCCGAACCTGCCGCCGACGAGGAGCCCGAGCCCGTGGAGGAGCCGGAGCCCGAAGTCGAGCCGGCACCCGAGCCGGAGCCGGAGGCCGTGCCTGAGGACGACGGCCCGCCAGCGTGCGCCGACAATCCGTACTACTCCGAGAAGGATGAGAACTGCAGCCGGGCGAACTATCAGAATCCGCCGAACGACGGCCGCCTGCTCAACCAGCTCGAAGAGTTGTACGGCAGCAGCTCGAAGGCCAAGGCAGTCAACAAGTGTCTGCAGCAAGGTGGCCTGCCGTACTACAACGCTGATGCGCCGGGCGGTTCAAAGACCAGCTGCACGACGAACGGAGCGGCCAACTACCAGCCGCTCGGATTGTCTGATCAGAAGGGAACACTTCTCCCGTTCCCCGACTACGACCCCACCGTTGGCAGTGCCGACACACCGATCGAGTGTGCATGGGGAGCAACCCAACAGATCATCCAGAAGGCGAAGAACCTCACCTCCGGCAAGCCGAACATCGACGCCAACGTCGTGAGCAAGTTCAACCCGGAGTACTCCAACTGCCGCTGACCGGCCCGTCCGATGAGCGGTGAGCGCACCTGTTGCGCTCACCGTTCACCGGAGAGCGAGTCTGGCGTCGATCAGAGACGGAGCAGTAATTCGTCGTCGGTAGCGTCGCCGCGCTCGAAGCCCATCCGCTCGAGGTAGCGCACGTGCGCATCGGTCGTGACCTCGGCTCGGAGTTCGCCGATGCCGAGAGTCTTGAAGACCTTCGACTGATCGCGGTACAACCAATCACCGAGACGTGAGTCGCGGTACGCGGCCAGCACGTAGTCAAGGTCGACGTGGAGCACGGCCCCCGCCTGCCGGCCGATCAATGCGCCCGCTGGGAGCCCTTCTCGGGTGAGGAGCAGCGCAACGACGTCGTCGCCGACGGGCATCGCGAAGTCGGGTTGAAACGTGCCGATGTCGCTGGTGTGGAAGCTGATGAAGTCGAGCAGGAACGGTGAGTCGGCTCGGATGCGTGACACGCCGAGGTCGACACCGCCCTTCCGGAACTCCTTGGTCAAGAACCAGATGTTGATCGAGGCGATCGACACGTTGGTGAGCATGATCGGCGTCGACTCGATGAGGAGGCCGTAGGTGAAGAACGTGGCCGAGCCGATCAGCGACAGTGCCCGGAGCCGCACGACCGAACTCATCGTCAGTGACGTGACCACGATGGCCGACGCGACGTAGCCGAGGATCTCGGTGGAGGCGATTGCGATCACGCCAGCAGGCTACGGACCCGACCACGCCCCGCAGTCACAGCGGAGTCACAGCGGGGCCGGGTACAGCTGTGACTCCCGGTCAACCCGCCGCGGAGACGTTGACGGGCTTGCGCGATTGATTGCGGACGACCATCGCGAGGGCAGCGATGACGACGGCCATGGCGACGCCTTGGATCAGGAGGAGTTCCTCGTCGAGGAAGATCCACGCCAGTCCGGCTGAGAAGACCGGGATGAGCAACGTGAACGTCGATCCAACCCAGAGCGGGATGCGCACGAGTGACCAGTTCATCAGCGAGTGGCCGACGATGCCTGAGCCGACGGTCATCAAGATGAGCAGGCCCCAATTCTTGGCCGACGGCAGGGACATGTCTTGACCGAATGCGAAACCAAGCGGGGTGCAGATGATTGCGGTCCAGAGCGCTGTTCCGGCCGTGAACTCGGTCGACGTCATCGTCTTCTTCGACTGCTTCGATGCGATGAAGTAGCCACCCCACGAGAACATCGCAAGCAATGCGAGCAGGTTGCCGCGCCAGCTGGTGACGCCGTCGTCTGCCGCGACGGCCACGACCAGGATTGCGCCTGCCAGCGCGACGAGCGACCAGAGCGCATCTTGGCGTCGGATCTTCTCGCCGAAGAACTTGGCCGCGATGATTCCGACGAGGACCGGTTGCAGCGAACCAATGATGGTCGCGTTGACGATGCTCGTCTCTTTCACTGCCGAGAAGAAGAGGGCGATATCGGCACCGAGGGCGAGGCCGCCCCAGACGGCGCGACGCAGGACGATCAATCGAAACGGTGTGCCGCGGAGGCGCATCCACACCGCGATGCCGATCCCGAACATCCAGAAGCGGTAGGCGCCGATGGCGATGCCGCCCATTTCGATGCCCTTGGCGAGAATCGTGCCGCCGGCCCACGCACAGACCGCGATGCCGGCGCCGATCAGCCCCCGCAACGTGTCGTCGTCACCGTCGGCTCCGGCAGCGTGGCCGGTCAGATTGGTGTCGGTGGTGGGCACCGGTGCAACGTACCGGTTGGTGCTGTCCGCGGCCGGGTCCGATGGGGTGTGACTCGTGCCGTACGATCGCGGGAGATGCTGTCGGTCGAAGAGTTCATCGCTGCGGGTCTGTATGACCCGGAGACACAGGCAACCACCGGCCGGCTCGAGCTGTTGCGATGGTTGGAGGCGAAGGACTTCACGATCGCTGAGATGGTTCGAGGTGTCTCGGACGACAGTCTCGGGTCGATGGTCGGCGACCGAACCCTCGTACCTGGTCGTCGAATGGGTGGCGACGAGGCGGCGGCAATTGCGGGGCTCAGTCGAGAAGTTCTGGATGGACTCCTCCGCGTCTTCGGGATGACACCCATCGAGTCGTCGCCTCCAGGTGAGATCGGGGTCACCGCCGACGAGGCGCGGGCGATTGGCATGTTCGGCTCGATCGGGTCGATGTTCTCCAACGACGAGGCAACGAGCTTCCTTCGGGTCGTCGGGTCGTCGCTGGCACGTATTGGCGAGGCAGGCGTCTCGTTGTTTCTCACCGATGTCGAATCGCAGATGATCGTCGACGGAACGAGCGAACTCGTTTTGGCCCAGGCAGTCGAGGAGGCCACCGGATTGATCGAAGGCTTGTCCGCGCAACTCGACCCATTGCTCCGGCGCCACGTCTTGCAGGCGACCGAACGCACGCGTCGGGCGATGGTCGATCAGACCCAGCGCCTCCGCTATCGGTACGCCGTCGGGTTTGTCGATTTGGTCGGGTTCACTGCCATCTCCGGCGAGATGGACGCACCGACCCTGTCGGCATTCTTGCGAGACTTCGAGGCGATGGCGTACGACGTCGTCACCTCGGCCGGTGCGCGTGTCGTGAAGCTGATCGGCGATGAAGTGATGTTTGCTGCCGCTGACCCTGCGGCAGCATGCCGCGCTGCGAACGAGTTGATGGTCGGCTTTGCTGCTGCCCACGATCACGTACTGCCTCGCGGTGGCCTCGCGTACGGCGACGTGGTCGTACGCGGTGGGGACTACTACGGACCAATTGTCAACTTGGCTGCACGCCTGGTCGACGAAGCAGTCCCGCAAGAACTCTTGGTCACCAATGCTCTGGCCGAGGCGACGACGGCCTGCCAGTTCGAACCGGCGGGCCGACGCATGGTGAAGGGCTTCGACAAGCCGATCAGTGTGCAGTCGCTCCACACCGCGATGCCGACCTGATCGACTCGTCCCTGCTTGCTCCGAGGGAGCGCCTCCCGGTCAGATGTCGATGCGGGTCGACGGCGTCTTGAAACTCTCGTTGCCAGCGGCGTCGAACGCTCTGACCGCATACCAGTGGCTGCCGGCCGCGGGGGTCGGGACGATGTGGGTCGGGTCGGTGACTCGGGCGATCTCGACGCTGTTGCGGTAGACGATGTACCCGGTGACGCCGACGTTGTCGGTCGGTGGCGTCCACGTGAGCGTGACGTCGCCGTTGGCCTCGATGACGCCGACCAAGTCCTGCGGTGTGCGCGGTGGCGTGACGTCGTTGGCGGGATCTGGGGCGATGGTGATCTTGGTCGAGGGTGTCTTGAAGCTCTCGTTGCTGGCGGCATCGAATGCCCGCACTTGGTAGTAGTGGTCGCCGGCGGCCGGGGCCGGGACGATCGTGGTGGCGTCGGTGACTCGATCGATCTCGACGCCGTTGCGGAACACGATGTAGCCGGTGACGCCGACGTTGTCGGTGGAGGGAGTCCAGGTGAGTGTGACGTCGCCGTTCGCCTCGATGACGCCGACCAGGTCGCGGGGCGTACGCGGTGCAGTCGTGTCGTCGGCTGGGTCGGGGGCGATGGTGATCTTGGTCGAGGGTGTCTTGAAG
>JAJCXU010000603.1 GCA_029263275.1 Ilumatobacter sp. | reverse complement strand
TCCGACTCTCGTTCGAGCGCGATGCTTTCAGCGCAAGCGCAGGGTGCAATCAGCTCGGTGGCTCGATGTCGATCGATGGCGACGCACTCGTCGTCGGCGACATGATGCAGACCGAAATGGGCTGCGAGCAGGCGTTGATGGAACAGGATGCATGGATCGTCTCGCTCCTGCAGTCTCGCCCGACGCTGTCGCTGGACGGCGACACGCTCACCATGACGTCAGCTGATGCGACGGTTGTTCTGGTCGATCGCGAGATCGCAGATCCTGATCTTCCGCTCGTTGGCACCGCCTGGGTGGTCGACGGATTGATCAGTGGCGACGCTGTGTCCAGCGTGCCGCAGAACGCCGAGGCATCGATGACCATCGCCGACGGAGCCGCAACGGTGGACACCGGCTGCAACACCGGCGCTGCCAGCGTCGAGATCACCGACGACACGATCACCTTCGCTGCGATGCCCATCACGGAGATCGGCTGTGAACCCGAGGTGATGCGCCTCGAAGGTGCGGTGATGAGCGTGCTGCGCGGCGATGTTTCCTACACGGTTGAGGCCGGACGCCTCACGTTGCTGGCCGAGGACGACAACGGCGCGGTCATTGGCCTGATGATGACCGGACGCTGACCAATCTGGCTCCGGCCACCGTCGTGGCACATGGTCAGTCGGCGCCGAATTCGGTGTTCCACGCAGCGAGAAACTTGTGGAACCGACGATGCGCGTACGGGATGAATCGAATCTTCTGGATCGGCTCGACGGCGAGCGGCAGTGCGGCCATGGCGTACATGAAGTCCGACAGCAACAGCGCACGCCGCGTCTCTGCCACCAGCGCGTCTCGCTCCGCCAACCGAGCCCCGACCGTGTCGAACGTTCGGTTGTCGAGGTAGTACCCAATCAGTGCACTGAGATCGTCGTCGGTGAAACGCGGCTCGGCGATGTCGAAGTGCGGCGGCTCAGACAGGCCGTGAACCATGACGGTCTCGGCGAACAGGTTCGCGAAATCGAACGCGATGTGATTGCGACAGGAGAACTCGAAGTCGAGCAGCTTGATCTGCCCGTCGACCAACTGCATCACGTTGCCGTGGTACGTGTCGTTGTGGCAGAAGACAGGCTCCCTGTCCGGTAGACACGCCAAGACCTTGGCGAGCGTGTCGTCGGATCGAATGGCCCCCAGTTCGTCGCACAGCACTTGCTCGTCAGGTGGGAACGACGCACGCTGGTCGACCAGCACCGAGTGGGCGAGGTCGCCCCACTGCTCGTGGAGCAGCTCGAAGAACGTCGGCGCCGGCAGACCAACAGGTTCGAGTTGATGCAGACGGTAGAGCTCGTCGGCGATCCCCCGTTGCACGTCGGGGTCGAACACGTCGTCTGCGGTCAGCGTCCGCCCGTCGTGAAACGCCTCGATGCGGAACACGTCGTCATAGCGCAAGCAGTGCGCCGCAACTTCATGCTCGCCGAGCAACAGGAACGTCGAGCGCTCTGTCGCTGCATCGAGGATCGCGTTCTCTTTGCCTTCGAGGTGACGGTAGAGCACCGCTGGCGGATCGACGGCGACACGCGCGCGAACGCCCATCGTGAACGACGAGAACCCCTTCGGATCATCGAAGTCGAAGTCGTCGATCTTCAGGTCTTGCCACGACGGAATGGCGCGCTGGCACCGTTCGAAGACCTCACGCCTCGTGTCTGACACGAGATCTGATCAGATCAGGCCAAGCTCTTTGACGGCGTCACGCTCTTCGACCAGTTCCCCGGCGGTTGCATCGATCCTGGCGCGGCTGAACTCGTCGATGTCGAGGCCTTGCACGATCTCGTAGTTGCCGTCCTTGCAGACGCACGGGAAGGAGCTGATGATGCCCTCGGGCACGCCGTAGCTGCCGTCGCTTGGCACGGACATCGACACCCAGTCGCCAGCAGGCGTACCGAGCGTCCAGTCGCGGATGTGGTCGACCGCCGCTGAGGCAGCCGATGCCGCCGAGGACGAGCCGCGTGCTTCGATGATGGCCGCGCCGCGCTTGGCAACCTTCGGAATGTACTCGTTGGCGTACCAATCGTGATCGCCCACGGCCTCATAGGCATTCTTGCCACCGACTTCACAGTGGAAGAGGTCGGGATACTGGGTGGTCGAGTGGTTGCCCCAGATCGTCATCTTCGTGATGTCGTTCACCGACGCGTCGAGGCGGGTGGCGAGCTGGCTGATTGCACGGTTGTGGTCGAGACGGGTCATGGCGGTGAAGCGGCCCGGATCGAGATCGGCAGCGTTGTTCATGGCGATGACGGCGTTGGTGTTGGCCGGGTTGCCGACAACGAGCACCTTGACGTCCTTCTTGGCCGAGCGGCTGAGCGCCTCGCCCTGCGGCTTGAAGATGCCACCGTTGGCCGACAGCAGGTCGGCGCGCTCCATGCCGGCCTTACGCGGCATCGAGCCAACGAGAATTGCCACGTCGGCGTCGCCGAATGCCACGTCGGCATCATCGGTGCACGTGATCGAGTCGAGCAGCGGGAACGCTCCATCGTCGAGTTCCATCTTGACGCCTTCGAGCGCGCCGAGCGCCGGCGTGATCTCGAGCAGCTGCAGCGCAACTGGAGTGTCGGGGCCGAGCATGGTGCCCGATGCGATACGGAAGAGGAGGCTGTAGCCGATCTGGCCTGCAGCTCCGGTGACGGCAACACGAACTGGAGTGGTCATAGGGCCGAGGCTACGCCGCACGCCCCCTCAGGCCAAGCTGCCAAACGTCCCGACTCTCTCATTCTTTCTGGGACAGAATGGGACGGCTTGGCCCAGCGGTCACGCCAGCCCGAGGACTCGCTTGATCACGTCGGTGTAGAACGTCTGGCCGGCCGGCGCGAGATGGATGCCGTCGTCGTACAAGCAGTTGCCCGGGCAGCTTGCCGACAGCACTTCCCAGTCGATCA
>JAJCXU010000602.1 GCA_029263275.1 Ilumatobacter sp. | reverse complement strand
GCTGATGAACGCGGTGATGAAGGCGAAGATCAAGAGCCCGGTGCCGAACACGCTGATGAAGCCGTCGACTTCGCTCCGGCCCTCCTCGGCGAGTTGTTCGCCGGTGATCACTTCGGTGCGTTCGGGGAGGATCTCTTCGATCGCCGCTTGGACCGAGGCCACGTCGGCATTGTCAGCCAACCCGATGTCGATGGCATCGACCCGGCCTTCTGACCCGAACTTGTCGATTGCGGTCGGGATGTCGAGTGCCACGACTGAGGCCCCGAGGAAGCCGTCGGAGTCGACTGCGCCGATTGTGCCGACCAGTTCGCCCTCGTGCGTGCCGGTGTCGGTCAAGTAGGTCACGGTGTCGCCGACGTCGTATCCGACACGATCCGCTGTTGCCTTGTCGACGACGAGTTCGTCGGCACCGACTGGGGCGCGCCCGTCTTTGAGGGTGACGCCTTGGAGGCCGGCATCGCCGATGTAGGAGAAGCCGAGTGCTGGTCCGCCGGTGGTGGTGACGAGATCGCCGTCCTCATCGAGGAGCTGAGCAAATCGGCTCAGTGAGGGCTCGATCACTTCGACGCCTTCGATGTCTGCGAGTGCGTCGGCGATCGATGCGTCGATCGGGTCGCGCTCACTGTCGCCTTCGAATGCCTCGGCGCTGCGTACCTCGAGGTCGACCTCGACGACGAGTTCGTCGAACAGGCCGCCGAATGTGGAGCGGAGGCTGTCGGCCAGTACGAATGAACCGACGACGAACGAGACGCCGGCGGTGACGGTCAACGCGATGGCGATGGTTCGTCCGAGGCGAGCCCTGATGCTCTTGCGCGCGAGCAGCGCTGTGGAACGAAAGCTCATGTCAGCTGCCGAGTTGCTTCATCTGGTCGAGGACGTTGTCGGCGGTGGGATCGTCGAGCTCGCCGACGATCTTGCCGTCACCGACGAACACCACACGGTCGGCATAGGACGCTGCGCCCGGATCGTGGGTGACCATGACAATGGTCTGCCCGAACTCGCGCACGGCGCGGCGCATGAAGCTGAGAATCTCGGCGCCGGTCTCGGAGTCGAGGTTGCCAGTTGGTTCGTCAGCGAAGATGATCTTCGGTCGGGACGCGAGGGCGCGGGCCACCGCGACGCGCTGCTGCTGTCCGCCGGACAGTTCGCTCGGGCGGTGCTTGAGGCGCCCGTCGAGCTTGACCGCGGTCACGACCTCGTCGATCCAGGCCGTGTCGCCTGACTCGCCGCCCAGCATCATCGGCAGCTTGATGTTCTCTTCGGCGGTGAGCGTGGGGATCAGGTTGAACGCCTGGAAGATGAATCCGACGTCGGTGCGACGAAGTTCGGTGAGGTCCTTGTCGTTCAGCGACGCGAGGTACGTGCCGCCGATGTACGTGGCCCCAGATGTCAGCGTGTCGAGGCCGGCGAGGCAGTGCAGCAGCGTCGACTTGCCCGACCCAGACGGACCCATGATGGCAGTGAACTTGCCGGCTTCGAACGACACGGTCACGTCATCGAGCGCCCGGACCTGAGCATCGCCGATGCCGTAGAACTTGCTGGCCTCGACGGCGCCGGCTGCAGCAGTGGGGGAGTCCGCACCGGAGGGCGCGGGAGGAGACAGAGGAGCAGTCATGTGGCCCAGTGTGCTCGGTTGCCCGGCCCGCAACGTCCACCCCGAGGCGGTTCTTGTGTCCACCCCCAGACGGACGCTGCGCACGCTCACGTCTGCACCCGGTCCGGGTGTGAGAGCGGGTGTGAGAGCGGGTGTGAGAGCGGGTTAGCGGTCGCCGGGGGTGACGAGGCCTGATTCGTAGGCGGCGACGACGGCTTGGACTCGGTCGCGGGCGCCGAGCTTGGCGAGAATGCGGCCGACGTGGGTCTTGATCGTCGCCTCGCCGAGGTACAACTCGGTCGCGATCTCGCCGTTGCTCATGCCGCGCGACATCAGCTTGACCACGTCGAGTTCGCGCTCGGTCAGTTCGCCGATGCCGGGGAACGCGTCGGGCTGGCCAACCGGTCGGCGTGCGATCTCGTTGATCAGGGTCTGAGTCACCGACGGTGCGAGCAGCGCATCGCCATTGGCGATCACCTTGATCCCGTCGATCAACTGTTCCGCCGGCGCATCTTTCAACATGAAGCCACTCGCCCCGGCGCGCAGCGCGGCGTGGACGTAGTCGTCGAGGTCGAAGGTAGTGAGCATCATGACGCGTGTGGCGACCACATCAGATGAGCAGATCTTCTCGCATGCCTCGATGCCGTCCATCCGCGGCATCCGGACGTCCATCAGCACGACATCGGGTCGCGCTCGATCGAGCATTTCACATGCCTCGAGGCCGTCGGCTGCCTCACCGACCACGGTGATGTCGGGCTCGGCGTCGAGGATCATGCGAAACCCGACGCGGACCATCTGCTGATCGTCAACCAGCATGACGCGGATCACGATGCTGCTCCGGCTGTGCTGGGCTCGGTGTCCGCTGCAGCGTCGTCACTCCGTGCGCGGACAGCTCCGGAACTGGCCGGCAAGGTCATCCGGACTCGCCAGCCTCCACCGCTCCGTGGGCCGACGTTGACAGAGCCGCCGACTGCCGCGACGCGCTCGCGCATGCCGACGAGGCCGAAGCCCGGGCCGAGGTCGTCCGCCGCTGCACCGCGGCCGTCGTCGGCGACTGTGATCGTCAATGCGGCGGCGCTGCGTTCGACGTCGATCGTGACGTCGCTGACAGAGCCAGCGTGGCGTCGCACGTTCGTGATTGCTTCCTGCACGACTCGATAGCCATTCAGCGTCACCGATGGTGGGAGGTCATCCAGCGAGCCGTGGATGGCGAGCCGAATCGGGAGGTCGTCGGCGGCTTCAATGAGTGCTTCGAGGTCGGTCATCGATGGTTGCGGCGCGAGTGACGAGCTGTCGTCGTTGTCGCTGCGCAAGACACCGAGAATGCCGCGCAGCTCGTTCATGGTTTGTCTGCCGGTGTCTTCGATGTTGGTCAGTGCAGTGCGTGCCACGTCGGGTGAATCGGTGAGGTTGCGTCGGGCCGCAGCAGCTTGAATGACCATCACACTGACCGAGTGAGCGACCACGTCGTGGAGTTCTCGAGCGATGCGGGTTCGCTCGGCGTTGACTTGTTGCTGAGCGATGAGGGCCTGCTCGCGTTCGGCGCGTTCGGCGCGTTCAGCCAGGCTGTCAGCGCGCTCTCGTCGACGGCGGAGGTTGTCACCGAGCACGAACGCGGTGACGAGGACGACCGAGGCGCTGATGAAGTTGCCGATGTCGACTTCGCCGACGGTCATGCCCGCGATGAAGAGCAGCAGGATGCCGACGCCGATGGCCCACACAGCGTTGGTTCGGCGTTGGCCCGAACTGTGCGCGCCGAGGGAGTAGATCGCGACGAGCACACCGAGGAAACCGGTGCCATCGATGTCGAGCAACGCTGTGATGATCTGCGCGGCGGCGACGAAGAGTCCCGATCGAATGGGAAATGACCGGCGCCAAGCAATCGGGAACACCGAGGCGACGACCAGCGGGACGGTCCACCAAGATGGCGGCTGGAACTCTTCGGTGTTGTCGATTTCGAGGACGTGGAAGATCACGGCCGCCGCGGTGACGATCGTGGCCAGAATGACGTCAGCAGCTCGTTGGTTCGCGCGGAGCCAAACAATGGGTTGCGGACGGGTCACAGCGTCGACGCTAGCCAGGCGTGCCCCTCGGCTCATCCACCTCGCGGTTGATTGCCGTACGATCAGATGTTGATGGCGTGCGTCTCTTGCTCACGGCCGCTTCCTGACGGCGCCCGCTTCTGTCCGTTCTGTGGGCATGAGGTGCTCGGTGCATCCACCGAGGAGCGGCGCGTGGTCACGGTGTTGTTCGCCGATCTCGTGGGGTATACCGCGCTCAGCGAGCGGCTCGACCCCGAGCAGGTCAAGCGCATGATCGACGGCGCGTTCGAGGCGTTGCAGGCCGACATCAATGCGTTTGGTGGACGTGTCGACAAGATTCTCGGCGATGGCATCCTGGCGATGTTCGGTGCTCCTGTTGCACATGAAGACGACCCTGATCGGGCCATCCGCACTGCGCTGCAGATGCACCAGTCCGTTGAGCGATTCTCGCGGAGCCACGCTGCTCTCGACGGAGCGCTGCACCTGCGGATTGGCGTCAACACCGGTGAAGTGCTCGTGGGCTCGATCGTGGGCACCGACGACTACACAGCGATGGGTGACGTGGTCAACGTCGCCTCGCGCCTGCAATCGCTGGCCCCACCCGGCGGCATCTACATCGGTGATGCCACGGCAACGTTGGCCTCCGACGACATTGTGCGCGAAGCGATCGAGGGCGTGGTCGTGCGCGGGCGCGAACAGACCGAACGCGTCTGGAACGTGCTCGGGCGACGGCGCCCCGCCATTCGGCCGGGCAACCGGCATCAGGTCCCGTTCGTCGGCCGAGGCGTGCAGCGGGAGTTGCTGCACTCGGTGATGACGATGGTGGCCAACGGTCGGTCGGCAACGGTGTCGGTCACCGGTGAGGCAGGTGCTGGCAAGACGCGCCTCGTCAACGAACTGCTCGACGACTTCCCGAGCCGCGAAGCCACGGTCTTCGCTGGCGTGTGTGCGCCGTATGGCGAGAGCAACGTGTGGACACCGATCGCGTCAGCGCTGTTCCGTCGTCTCGATCTCGATACGACGATGTCGCCCGCACAGCTTCGCGAGATCACGCACGAACGAGCCGTCAGCCGGTACGGATTCGTCACCGACGATCCGTCGCTTGGTCACTTCGTCGAGGCGGTGCTGCACCTGTCGGGCTACCCGTCGGTGCTCGACGACATGAACCCGTCGGAGTCGCGCGAAACGCTCTTCCGTCTCATCGTCGAGGGCTTACGTCGACGATCACGGCAAGGCCCGGTCGTGTTGTGGCTCGACGATCTGCAGTGGGCTGACCCGTTGCTCATCGAGTTGCTCCATCGCTTGACGCGTTCGCTCGTCGATCGTCCGTTCCTGCTGATCACGGCGCAGCGCGACGACACGTCGGTCGACTGGCCTCCTTCCTCGGACCACCCGATCACGATTCGGATGCCCATCGACCCACTCACGCGTAGTGAGGCCGCTGAACTGCTCGCCCAGGTGTTCGAAGGTGAGCCCGGCCGTGGTCTCGGTGATCAGCTGTACGAGCGCAGCGGCGGCAATGCACTCTTCCTCACCGAGTTGGCCGTCTTGTCTCGTGAGCAGCCAGAGAGCACCGAATTGCCGGGTTCGCTGCGCGCGCTGATTGCCGCACGTCTCGATCGTCTCGATCCTGGTCCTCGTGCGGTGCTCGACAATGCAGCGGTGCTCGGGGCCACGGGTCCGATCTCGTCGCTCGAAAACTTCGCCGACGCGCTGGGGCAGACCCACGATGCTCGCTACATCGAGACACTCGAGGACGACGGACTCCTCGAGCTCGACGATGGCCGTTGGCACTTCCGCAGCGACGTCGTCCGCGAAGTTGCCTATGGGATGTTGACCAAGCTGGTTCGGGCGCAGCGGCACGCTGGGGTGGCGGCAGCGCTGAGCGACCAGCCCATGGCGTCCGTCGAGTTGGTTGCCCACCACGCGGCGACGTCGGCGGAGTTGGTCGGCGAGATCGGTCCGGTCCCGGGCGTGACGCCGGCGATCAAGTCCAACGCGGTGCAGCTCCTGTTACAGGCAGTCCGCCGTTCGCTCGACGTCGGAGCATTCAACCAGGCGAGTCGACACGCTTCGCGAGCGCTCAACCTCGGGCCCGCCAGCGACGCGGTCGAACGCGAGCTGTTGTTGTTGCGCGCCGAATCAGCGGTGGGCCGCCGCGAGCCAAACGCCGCG
>JAJCXU010000601.1 GCA_029263275.1 Ilumatobacter sp. | reverse complement strand
CCTGGATTGTGTGGCGCGTGTGGGTCGCTCCCGACACGATCGGCACCGGCATCCGAGTCTGGGCAACCACTGTCGCGCTCGGCATGGTCCTCCGGAATCTGGTGTTCGACGACGGCACTGCCACATCATTCGTCATCGTGGCCACAGCATTTCTTGGCACGTTTCTCGTCGGCTGGCGCGTCGTGGCCACCGTTCTGGCCAAGCGCGCCAGCAGCGGCGCACTTCGGACCTGAACCCACCGGGGCCTCGCGGCGTCACTCCATGATCGCCGCCAGCGCAACGGCGACCAGTGCCCCGAGTGACCCCTCGGCCGACCCGACTTCGATCTGGTGTGCCTCGGTGGTCCCTTCAGGAGCGACGACGAAGAGTCCAATACCACTCGGATCTGCAGCGATGCGTTTGCGGAGCTCTTCCCCGTTGGCCGACGTGAGGAAATCGGCGTCGAGTCGTTCCTTCGCGATGATGAGCGCCTCGACGAACCTGCAGAAGCAGTCGATCCCCGTCTCGCCGACGTAGTCGTCGCCTTCGAGGAACAACTCGCCGATCGACACCAATTGCCCGCCGTTGCGCGGATCATCGGTCCAGAGGGTGGAGTACGCGAACTCTTCGTCCTCAAAACGAAGCCCGCGATAGATCTTCGCGACCGACGATGGGTACACGCCGAATGCCCGATGGAACACCTCCACGGCGAACTCGAAGCTGCCGGGCGGTCCGAGTATCGGTCCATACTCCTCGAGGATCGACTCGATGATTCTGTCCAACTCCTCGCTCGGGATGAGCAGATCGATGACCGCCACGGTCAGCTCGAAGGTGCCGAGGTCCGAGCCGAGGAAGACCGCAGCACTCGGAGCCAGTGAGATCGGGACGAAGGGCTGATACGAACCCGTTCGTTGCGCTCTGGCCCCCGCCTCTTCGGCAGTTGGGCCCGGGGCGGGCATCGGGCCGAGTGGCTCACCACCCAGGAGTGCCTCGATCTCCGGGTCGAGTTCACCACCCTCGATGACCGGGACGAACGGGATGTGCGTGGGTTCAGCGTCGGGCGAGTCCGGCTCGCCCCTCATCTGATCCTCGATCAATTGCCGCAGATACGCAGAAGCCTCCTCAGCGGTCAACCAACGTTCGACCTGGATGACCTCGGGGCCCTCACCCATCGTTTGCCTGATCACATCGGAGTAGTCCTCTGTTTCACGATCCTCACCCTCGAACCAGAATTCGACGCCCGGGTCCACCGGCGGCGGCCCGTCGGGCCCCTCGCCCGGCAGGTAGGGCAACATCCTGTTCTCGTTGCTGATGATGATCGGCGAGAAGTGCGTCGTGCTGGCGCTGACGAAGAGCGAATCGCCGACGCGTAACAGACTGAGGTCGTCGAGCATTTCGAACGTGCCGTCGTCGTTCTGCGTCAGCATCGTCACGAGCGGCACATCGCGAGGCCCGAGGCCGAGGCTGTCGAATGCGGAGATGTCGAGGCGGCGCGTCACGACGACAGGTTCCTCGAACGTTGCACCGTCGGGTTCGAGCTCATAGATCTTCACGCCTGGGACGTTGTCGCCGCCTGCGACCTCATCCGGCCATTCCGAGCTGTCGAGCAGCCTGATCGAGACATCGCTGACGGCCTCATCACCACCGACCCGCGCGCCGACTTCGCCATCGTCGCTGAAGACCTCGACGTCGGGGGTTGGTGCGGGATCGGTCGCCGGCGGCGTGGTTTCAGTCGGTTCCGAGACCGGCGGAACAGTGGCCGACGGTTCGGTGACGGGCGGGTCGGTGGCCGCCACTGTCACCGCGGGAGATGTGTCGGCCGAGTCGGGTGTTGATGAGCCGCAGGCCGCAGCAAGCATCGCGACGGACAGCGTCAGCGCAAGGGTGTGCTTCATGCCGACGACGATGACGACCGGGTGTCATCGAAACGTCATCGAGCACGCGTTCTGCGGTCTCACTCCTGCTCTGCGGCCCCGACTTCGTAGCGAACGATGCTCCCCTGCCATCATCTGCCGATGGCCGTCACTGGAACCGCACAGACCATCACCCCCGCCGACGCCGGCTTCGACGCCGGTCGGCTGACTCGGATCGACGAGCACTTCAAACAGTACGTCGACGACGGCCGGCTTCCCGGCTGGCAGGTTGTCGTCAGCCGCGCTGGCGAGATTGCCTACAGCTCGACTTACGGCAAACGAAACATCGAACAGAACCTGCCGTGGGAGTCGGACACGATCTGTCGGATGTTCTCGATGAGCAAGCCGATCACTTCGGTCGCAGCGATGATCCTCTATGAAGAGGGCAAGCTGCAGCTCAAGGATCCCGTGGCGAAGTACATCCCATCGTTCGGAGATTCCCAGGTCTACCGAAACGGGTCATCCGTCTCCCCCGTGACCGAGGGGCAGACCGAGCCGATGCGAATCTGGCACCTACTCACCCACACCTCTGGCCTGACCTACGGCTTCCACAACAGCCACGTCACCGATGCCCTCTATCGCAAGGCCGGCTTCGAGTGGGGCAATCCGAAGGGGATGGACCTCGAAGGCTGCTGCGACGCATGGGCCAAGCTCCCGCTCGCTTTCCAACCGGGGACCGAGTGGTTGTACGGCGTGTCGACCGACGTGCTGGGCCGGGTCGTCGAAGTGGTGTCGGGCCAATCGCTCGACGAGTTCTTCCGCGAACGGATTCTCGACCCGCTCGGCATGACCGACACCGAGTTCTGGGTGGAAGGCGACAAACGGGATCGCTTCGCCGAGCTCTACTTCCCGATGCCGACCGGCAATGCTCGCGGCACGGGCCCGTCGGCCAAGGCTTCGGTAATGCCCGCGGCGCCACTCGACCACAAGCCGGCGATGCTCGGCGGCGGTGGCGGTCTCTGCGGAACCGCGGCCGACTACCTCCGATTCGCACACATGCTCCTGAACCGCGGCGAACTCGACGGCACGCGCATCCTGGGCAGCCGCACCGTTGACTACATGACCCGCAACCACCTGCCGGCCGGCGCTGAACTCGAAGCGTTCGGTCGTCCGTTGTTCGCCGAGACCGAATTCGCGGGAATGGGCTTCGGCCTCGGCTTCTCCGTCGAGCTCGACAGCGCCGAGCACAAGGTGATCGGGTCGGCAGGATCGTATGCCTGGGGTGGTGCGGCGAGCACGGCGTTCTGGGTCGACCCGACTGAAGAGCTCGTCGTGTTGTTCCTCACCCAGCTGCTGCCATCGAGCACCTATCCGATCCGGTCGATCCTGCAGCAGCTCGTCTACCAAGCCCTCGTCGACTGACCGTCTTCGTCACCCAGACTTCGTCACCCGGACGCGGAATGGACTTCCGGGACAGATTGTGCGTGCGGTTGCCCCTCGTCGAGCCACGATCGGGTGCCATCGGCAGCTCGCTCGATCAACTCGGCTGACTGCGAGAAGTCGATGGGCGACAGCTCGAGCGGGCACGGCGGCGGAATGAGATGAATCGGTAGGTCGTAGGTGTTGGCCGCCATCTCGAGCACAAACCTGCGCTGCACCATGAGGCTCACGGCGTGCAGCGCTGCTGCCAAGGCAGTGTCGGGCGGCTCGCTCACCTCGCACGAATAGCCGGTCGACAACACCCACACATCGGTTGCTCCCGCGTCGATCGCAGTGGTGATCGCCGTGTTGTTGACGATCGCACCATCGACGAGCAGCCGTTGACGACCATCGACCTGGACGCGCGCAGGCGGATAGATCGCCGGGAGGGACGCGCTGGCGGTGACTGCATCAACAGCGTTGCCAGACGTGAGCAGCACCTCTTCGCCCGAGAGCGCATCGGCGGTGACCACGATCAACGGTGTCGACGCATCTTCGAGATTCTCGAAGGGCACATGCCTCGACAACGTCGACCGCAGCGCGGTGGCGGGAACGAAGTGTGTCGACTTGCCGACAAATGCACGCAGGCCGAGCACGGGGTGCATCGGGAACAGGTCGGCACGCTCGAGGCCGTGCCACAGATCAGCGAGCGCGGCGGACGAACGACCACCGGCGAGCCAGGCTCCGTTGATCGCCCCGACTGAGGTACCGACGATCAGGTCGGGCGTGATGCCGCGCTCCTCCAGTGCAATCGCCATTCCGACCTGAATCGCTCCGTGGCTGGCACCACCGGAGAGCACGAACGCGGTGGTCATGCGGGATCGGGCACGTCAGTCGCCGTCTCGAAGACGGAAGTAGATGGTCAGCAATGCCCCGATGACGAAGAGGAACACGACCATTCGGATGAGGAACCGAATCGTCCCGAGGATGCTGCCGAAGAACACCCAGATGATGATCGCCACGATCAGCCACCCGACGACGCTCGCAAGGATCGATCGTCCACCCGAACTGCTCATGGATCCAGGCTATGCCTGTCCGAGCAGTCTGTGCTGGCAGGCGCTGCTCAGGCTGTGCTGGGCTCTTCAGCCGCCGGTGTCGGCGGGTCGATCGGTGCCGGCGGCTGAGGCTCTTCTTCCGGCGGGGCAACAGGTGCGGGAGGCTCGACCGGAGCGGGGGGCTCGGGGTCGGCGACGGGAGCCACGACGGGCTCGACGGGGTCTTGCTTGACCTTGATCAGCTGCACGTTGTCGAGGCCGAGCGCCTCGATCGATGCGGCGTCGTTGTCGCGGAGGTCGGACTTCTGAATGAAGAGCGAGCCGCCACCGGTTGCCTGCTGGTCGACCGTGACGCCGAACTGAGCATTGTCTTTCATCTTGCTCGACATGATCGTTGCATTGACGAAACCGTCATCGCTCTCGATCAGCTGCACGCCACTGCCCGACGCCGAGCCGAAGATGGTTGCCTTGCGCAATTCGAGAGCCACGGTCCCGTTGTCGTGTTCGTGAACGGACACGCCGGACTCACCGTTCTCGTTCGCTGTCGCCTTCTGCGAGACCGTCACCGCATCACCTTCGCCGAACTCATCGACATCGAGGCCAGATCCGGCATTCTCGTTCATCTCGGGGCGAATCAGCACCGTGCGGGCCGTGCCATCGTCGTGCTCGTCGATGTCGAATCCGGGCCGGGACTCGCTCAAGCCGTCGACGGTTGGGAGGCCGGAACCGTTCGCGTTGAATGATGACCGCTGGGCGACCACGCTGATCTCGCCGGGGCCTTGCTCATCGAGCGAGATTCCTGCGCCGAAGTTCTCGCTTGCGTCGGTCTTTGCGGTCGAGACGATGATGTCACCCGCACCGCCTTCGTCGATGTGGATGCCGTCGAAGCTGTTCGGGCAGCCGGTGGCAATCGAGTCGTCGAATCCGCCAGCGAGGGTGCCGTTGCCGCTGACGACGACTGCCTTGAACGATGCTTCGATCGAAGCATCGGACTCGACGAAGTACGGATCGACACATGCCGCGTGATCGACACCATCGGTTGCGAAGCCGCTGGTGGCCTGACCGTCGATGTAGATGCCGTGGAACTTGGAGTCGATCACTTCGATCTTCTTCATCGTGATCACGACCGTCTCCGACGCCTCGGCGGGGAGCAGAAAGGCAAGGCCGTTGCTGAAGCTGTCGCTGAAGGTCATGCGGGTGAGCGTCATGTCGGCGGCCGACTGCGAGACGAACAATCCGGCGTCCCACGTCTGTGTGGCAGCCGCATCGCCGTCGGAACCCGAGATCGAAGCGCCACGCCCCGCGATCAGCAGGTCCTGCGTTCCGGTGTAGACGACTGGGGACACCAGGTCGATCTCGAGGTCGCGGCGGAACTTGATGCGATCGATCGTCTGGTCGGCATTCGCGACCTCGACGGCTGCGCGGAAGCTGCCAGGGCCGGTGTCGTTCCCGTTCTTCACGATCACGGTGCCGTCAGCGACGGCACTCGCCGGAGCGGCAGCCGACAGGGCAACCGCAAGAGCGATGAGGGAGCTGGCGCCGAGCTGGGCGGCTCGGCGGGTGGTGTGTCGAGACATTCGATGACCTTCAGATCTGGGTGGAGGTGCGCAACTGCGCCATCCCCTACATCGGACGTTCAACCTGGTCGCTTGAGTCCGTTCTCGACGCCGACCAAGCACCACCGTCAACCGGTCGGTCGGTGCAAACCCGTGCATCGCGGGGTCCGCAGTCAGTACGTTCTCAGGTATGCGCTCTCCATCTCTCGGCTCCACAGCTGTGCTCGCGACCATCGTCCTGCTTGCGAGCGCCTGCGGCGGCTCATCCGACAACGACGCGGGAGGGCAAGATGGTGCTGACTTCTGCGAAAAGATCGTTGCGCTGGAAGCCGCGACCTCAGGGATTGAGGGCGACAACATCGACGACGAGTCCCTCGACGAGCTGCGGTCGATCCGCGACTCCGCACCGGACGAGGTCCGCGATGACATGACGGTCCTCATCGACCTGTTCGAGAAGCTCGCCGATTTCGACGAAAGCGACCCGGCATCTGCCGAGGAAGCCTTTGGACTCCTCTTCGACCCGGCGGTGATCGAGGCGGGCGAGAACCTCGAGGCCTACGGCGTCAACGAGTGTGGCCTCGATCCGGAAACATCTGATACAGGTTCGGGAAGCGCACTGGATGATTCGCTGTACAACCCGGACTTCGACGATCCGGTCGATCCGAACGTGGCCAGCCTCGACGGACTCAAGCTCTATTTCGACGAGAACTACCAGGATGCGGCGTGGCGCACGCGCCTGTCATCGTTCGGCCAATTCGGCGATGACTTCGAGGCCGGCGGCATCGACGTCGAGGCGGACGCCATCGCCATCTGCGAAGCCGTGCTGGCCTACGCAACCGGATTCGCCCCGGACGCCACCGCCGGAGTCAACACGTTCTCCGACAACTTCGGCGACGAGACTCCCGTCGCCACTGGCAACGCCACCGACGGCTGCGTGCTCGTCTGACGTGCCGCTCCGCCATCGGGTCGCCTGATGCGTCCATGGCGGAGCTCCATCAACACGACGCCGACCGTGAACAGGGCCAGCCCGATGATCGTCGCCAGTTGAGCAACATCGCTGCCGACCTTCGGAATCGTCGGCGGCACCGCAGCAGCGGGCGGCATCGGCGTCGTGATCACCGGCGGATCATCCGGCACAGGCGGCGCCGGCTCCGGATTCGGCGGCACCACGAAGGTCTGAGCGTCGTCCTCGAGATCGGCGTGGGTTGCGACCACGTCGCCGGATGCGGCCCACCGCACCGTCTCGAAGACGACGTACTCGCCCGCCTCGGCCGGTACCGCGATGTCGACCGTGACAGTGCCGTTCGGCGCGTCGGGGGTGAATCTGGTCGAGCCACTGAACTCGGTCGCGACACCCGTCGCCCGCACCACCGCGACGCCCTCGATCACATACTGCTCGCCAGGAACCAGATTGCAAAACGTTGCGACGTCGACGGCCACTCCGCCGCCCGCATCGAGAACGCGATCGCCGTCGGCCAGATCGGACACCGATGTCGAGAGACAGGGCACCGCATAGCCCGCCGGATCGACGCGGACTGCCGTGACGCGGTCGGTACGTTCGCCAGTCACCGGATTGACGATGCGACCCGCGGCCAACGACGCGACGTTCATGTACTGCTCGCCAGCTGTTGATCGTCGCTGGTCCCGAGCCTCGAACGTCCACACCTCCCCCATCGACAGGCGTCCGTCGCCATCGTCACCACTCACGTAGGTCGGCGAGAAGTCGTCGCC
>JAJCXU010000600.1 GCA_029263275.1 Ilumatobacter sp. | reverse complement strand
AGGACGCCCCGGTTCGAAGGTCAGCCCGGCGTCAGTGCCCTCGATGAGCTCAGCGAGCCCTCCAGTGCGAGCGACGATGAGCGGTGCGCCAGCAGCGAGGGCTTCGAGCGCCACCGTTCCGAACGGCTCGTACAGCGACGGGATAACCACGCACCCTGCACGTTGGGTGAGCAGGTGCAATTCGCTGTCATTGACGAAGCCGGCGATGTGCACGATGTCGCTCACGCCTTCCACATCGATCTGCGCCTGGAGTTCAGGTTGGTAGCTCCCGCGGCCGGCGATGGTGCACTCGACCCCCGGGACTCGAGCGCGGACGGTGCCCATCGACCGGGCGAGTACCTGGAAGCCCTTCTCGAACTGGACGCGGCCCCACGAGAGCACCAGCTGCTCGCGCTCAACCGGTGTGTGCGCTCCGACCGAATCTGGGCTCGGCTTCCACAGGTCGGGGTCGATGCCGTTCGGAATCCGTGCAACAAGTTCGGGTGGGAGTTCGAAACCGCTCAGCAACTGGTCGACCATGAACTTGGTGGGTGAGATCAAGCGGTCTGCCTGAAACGCGAGCCACCACTCGATCGAGTTGATGTCCGATGGCGTTCCCGGCGGCAACTGGCCTCCGTGCCGGACACGTTCGGTGCCGTGCATCGTCAAGATGAACGGGACGTCGAAGATCGACGAGAGAGTGTCTGCCGCCCAACCCATCCGCCAGTCGTGCCCGTGCACCACGTCGGGCCGCCACCCATCGAGAGTGTCGGGGAGGTTGGCGCCGAGCTTGACCATTGCGTGGTTTGCCGACGCTGTTCGTGAGACCGGTTCGGTCTTGGGAAGCCAGGGGAGGTCGGCGACGCCGCGCACGACTTTGACCGGTCCGGTACGTTCCGCTTCTCGATCGGCTCGAGGGTGGGCGGTGGTGAGGACGACGACGTCGTGGCCGTCCTGGGCCAGAGCTTGACTGAGCCCGGCGACGTGCGCCGCGCTCCCGCCGGTCTCCCGCGGGGGAAAGTCCCAGGACAACATCAGCACGCGCACGGTCGCGCACCCTACTCTGAGAGGCAATGTCACCGTCTGACGTCTCTCCCCCGAAAACCGGCGCTCCCGCGTCGCCGCCGCCCGGCCCGATTGGTGAACTCGACTTACATCTCCTCGGCGAAGGACACCATCGTCGCCTCTGGGAGATTCTTGGCCCGCAAGTCATCGGGCCCGGGCCGGCCGGAGTCAGTGCCGTACAATTCGCTGTCTGGGCGCCGAATGCCGCCCAGGTCTCCGTAGTGGGCGATTGGAACGATTGGCAGCCCGAACCGCTGTCGATGATCAACACCGATGGGCCGACGGGCATCTGGTCGGCAGTCTGTCCGGCGGCTCGCGCCGGACATTGCTACAAGTTCGAGATCGTCACCGCCGACGGGCGCACATTGCGTAAGGCCGACCCGATGGCCCGCCAGACCGAAGAGCCTCCGAGCGACGCCAGCGTCATCCCGATGCCGCCCGCCCATGAGTGGGCCGACGAGGCGTGGATGGCACAGCGCGGCAACGTGCTGGCGGGGACTGCACCGATGCGGATTTACGAACTGCACCTCGCTTCTTGGCGGCGCGGAGTCGACACCTGGGACGAACTCGCTGTCCAGGTGGCCGATCACGTCGCCACACTCGGCTTCACCCACGTCGAGTTGTTGCCGATCGCGGAGCATCCGTTTGGCGGGTCATGGGGCTATCAGGTTTCGGGCTACTACGCCCCGACCGCCCGGTTCGGCGATCCGGATGGCCTGCGTCGACTCGTCGACACGCTGCACGCTCGCGGCATCGGAGTCATTGTCGACTGGGTACCCGCCCACTTTCCGAAGGACGAGTGGAGCCTCGGCCGTTTCGACGGCACCGCGCTTTACGAGCACCCCGATCCACAACGAGGCGAGCAACCCGACTGGGGAACGTACGTCTTCGACTTCGGTCGCAACGAGGTCCGCAACTTCTTGGTCGCCAACGCCCTGTACTGGTTCGACGAGTTCCACATCGATGGTTTGCGCGTCGACGCTGTGGCGTCGATGTTGTACCTCGACTACTCGCGCGGCGACGGTGGCTGGTCGCCGAACGTGCACGGCGGCAACGAACACCTCGAAGCGATCGAGTTCCTCCGCGAGACCAACCGAGTGGTCGCCGAAGAGTTTCCCGACGTCTTGATGATCGCCGAGGAGTCGACGGCATGGCCCGGGGTCACCCACCCGATCGAGCAGGGCGGGCTCGGCTTCAGCCACAAATGGAACCTCGGTTGGATGCACGACTCGCTCGGCTACTTGGCCCACGAGCCGGTTCATCGCCAGCTCCACCACACCGAGATGTCGTTCTCGCAGTTGTATGCGTACAACGAACGATTCGTCCTGCCGCTCAGTCACGACGAAGTCGTCCATGGCAAGGGCAGCTTGCTCGGCAAGATGACCGGCGACGACTGGCAGCGGTTCGCGAATCTTCGGAACCTGCTCGCGTGGCAGTGGTCGATGCCGGGTGTGCCGTTGCTGTTCATGGGTGCCGAGTTGGCGCCGTGGCAGGAGTGGAACGACGCCGCAGAACTCCCGTGGCATCTCGTCGACCATCCGCCGCATCGGGGTGTTCACGATCTCATTCAGGCGATGAACGGGATCGGCGACGAGTGGCCAGCACTGTGGGAGCGCGACACCGAACCTGCCGGATTCCAGTGGCTCGACGCAAACGATGCCGAGCACTCCCTGTTCGCGTTCACGCGGTGGGGACACGACGGTGCGACAGCTCTGGTCTGTGTCGCCAACTTCACGCCGGTGCCGCGACCCGGTTACCGAGTCGGGTTGCCGTGGGGCGGCGAATGGCAGGTCGTGCTCGATTCGGACTCACCCCAATGGTGGGGGAGCGGTCACCGTGGCATCGACACGAACTCGATTGCGGCAGGAGAACAACCGATCGACGTGGCGCTTGGGGTCGACGAGGCGTGGCAAGGCCAGTCCAGTTCGGCGATCATCGACGTCGGCCCGCTCTCGACGCTCTGGCTCGCCGCCCGCAGCCCCGGCTGAACCTCGGTCGGCCGAGATCAGCCGAGATCGCCAAAGCGGTTCGGATCGATCCCGAACGGAGTGACGACACCTGCGACCCGTTCCAGGAGTGATTCGGGCTCCATCGACATCGCTGCAGCGAGCTGGTCGGCCCAGCGCTCGATTGCCTGCACGGTGTCGGCGTCGGTGAAGCCAGCGCCCGGCCCCATCTTCGTCCGCGGTGCACTGATGCCGAGGATGTCGACGGTGAGTGCTCCTTGCCAGCTGAGCGTGCGCACGAGTTGCTCGATGGCGAACGTGCCTCCGGTCGTGCCGGCGCTCAGGATCGCGACCGGTCGGTGGTACAGCGACGCGGAGCCCACCAGCCAGTCAAGAGCGTTCTTCACACCGCCGGCGAGCCCGCCTGCATACTCCGGGGTTGCGATCAGCACGCCGTCTGCCGCTTCGAGGATGGACCGCATGTGTGTCACCGAATCTGGCGGATCGTGTACCGCCCCTGGGTCGAGCATCGGAACGTCAACGATCGGCACGTCACTGATGTCGGCGACCGACCCGGTGGATCGCAGCTGACCAGTCGCCAGCTCGAGCGCCATCCTGTTCGCTGATGACGATCCGAGACTGCCGCATATCGACGCGATCCGCATCAACGCAACGTACAGGGGAGGAGCTCTCGCAAAAGCAGCCCTCCCGCATTCGCCGCACGGCCTAAGTTCGCAGCAATGAGCGACCAGCACGACCCAGCATCCCCCCGTGTGACCGTCAAGCGGGGTGCCAATCGGGCGGTCTACGACCCGGCGGAGGCGCGGTCGATTCTCGAGGCCGGAAACATCGCGCACGTCGGCGTGGCGACCGACGACGGGCCGATCGTGTTGCCGATGGCATACGGCGTTCGCACGGGGCCGGGAGGTGGCGAAGTGTTGATCCACGGCTCGGTTGCCAACGCGATGCTGCGTGCTGGCAGGGATCTCGACGTGTGCGTCACGGTCACGATCGTCGATGGGCTGGTCGTGGCACGGACGCCATTCCACAACTCGATGAACTACCGGTCCGTCGTGGTCCGAGGCACGGCGACGGCGGTCACCGAGCCCGCCGACAAGATGGCCGCGTTGCAGGTGATCAACGACCACATCGCCCCGATCTGGGACACGGCCCGCCCGCCGAGCGAGATCGACCTCAAGCAGACCCTCGTCCTCGCACTGCCGCTCGATGAAGCATCGGCCAAGGTGCGCGCCGGCGATCCGATCGATGAAGATGCAGACCTCGACGGTCCGCACTGGGCGGGTGTCGTCCCGCTCACCACAACCTGGGGCACGCCGTATGCAGCCGCCGACCTGCGCGGAGCGCCACCGATCCCCGCAGCAGTGACAGCGTTGGCCGGCACCGACGCCCACATCACACTTGGGGTCAGACCCCAAGTGTGATGTGGAGGTCAGCGGGCGTTGACGACTGATTCGAGTGCCCGCAGGTTGCGCCTCCAGATGAAGCCGAGCACGAACCGGCCGCCGATGATCTCGCCGAGCCGCCCACCGAGATACCAGGGGAAGTCGAGGTTTTCGGACCAGGTGAACTTCGTCCGCTGACCGCCTGCCAGCGGCTCAAGCGTGAACACGCCGCTTCCGGTGACGATGCCGGTGTGCTTCACGCCCATCTTCCCGTCCATGGTGGGGGTGGCCGGTGTCCACTCCGTGATCTCCATCTGGTCGACCAGCTTGATCGGGCCGACCCTGGTGTCGCACAAGAACTTGGTGCCGACGCCCCGTGTCTGCTCGGTCTCGAACCGAATCGCGACAGCATCTGCCATCCAGTCGACGTGACACTCGATCGGCTCGACGATCGCCCAGACCTCCGATGGCGTGGCGTCGAGATCAATGGAAACGGTGACGTCGCTCATACGACGATCATGACGCGACGATCAACAGAAGGGCCAGTTGGCCTCTGTGACTTCGGGGACGGCGAACTCAGGCGTTGGCGGCGACGGACTTCAACGTCGCGCAGGCGTCCTCTGGCGGAAGGACGTTGATCATGACGCCAGTGCCGCGCTCGAAGCCAGCCTGTGTGATCAAGTTGGGCCAGACGTGCGCGTGCCAGTGGTACTGGCCGGTGTGCTGGTGCGGCGCCGTGTGGAAACCGAGGTTGAAGGCCACATCGCCGAGCACCGCGTTGAGCTGGCCCACCGCATCACGCAACGCGAGGCCAACCGCCGCGAGGCTGTCGTCGTCGGCATCTTGGAGGTGCGCCTCGTGCCGGCGCGGCACGATCAGCAGCTCGTATGGCGAGGCGCTCCAGAACGGGGTGATGACCACGACATCGTCGGTGGCGAGCACCACACGGGCGTCGGCGGCGATCTCGGCCTCGACGGTGGTGCACAGCAGACAGCCGCCTGCGAAACGAGCGAAGGCACGCTCTTCGTCGAGCACCTCACCCGGCACGAACGGCAGGCCGAGAATCTGGCCGTGCGGATGGGCAATCGATGCTCCGGCCTCGCGTCCGTGGTTGACGATGGCCTGGGTGTAGCGGACCTGCTCGATGTCGGCGTGCTCGCTGAACCGGCGCCGCAGCGCAAACATCATGTCGGCGGCGTGTTGGTCGTCGAGTTGGTGCAGGCCGCTGGTGTGATCGGGCGTGTACACGAACACTTCGTGGATGCCGCTCGCCTCGGCTTGGACGAAGACCGGTCCGAGGTTGTGGACCGCAAAGCCCTCGTCGCCGTCGAACGCCGGGTACTTGTTCGGGATGACGCGCATCGACCAACTGCCGTCGGCTTCGACCGTTTCAAGCGCGGGCGGTGTCTCTTCCTCGTTGCCCGGACAGAACGGACAGGGTTGTCCGGCTTCGGGGTCGCTGAGGTCGTCGCGGGGCGCGAAGTCACTCGGTCGCTTGGCTCGTTCGGCGACGATTGTTACCCACCGCCCATTGAGAGGATTCAGACGCATCTGGCTCATCGGCAGCCCATGCTACGACCGTTTCAGGCAGGGAAGGTGACACTGCCGTTGCGATGTGGTCCCAACGACGACGGCGGGCGGTTCACGCCGACGCTGCGGTCATCGCTTCGGAGTATTGCCGGTCGAGTCGGGCTTGGTTCCAGCGGTGCAGTCCCCATCCGAGCAACGAAGCGATGCCGAACGCCAGCAGCCCGCCGGCACCATCGAGCCAGTAGTGGTTGCCGGTGACGACGATGCAGAACAGCGTGGTGGCCGGGTAGAGCAAGACGGCTGCCTTGGTCCACCTGCGCTTCAACAGGGGCCAGACCGCGAGTGCGCACCACGTCGACCAGCCGATGTGCAGGCTGGGCATCGCGGCGTACTGATTCGAGATCGAGGCCATCGTGTCGGAGTCGAACGACCATGGGCCGCCGAAGTCGGCGAGCGTGTCCACGAACCCGAACTCACCGCGACCGCGGAACCGACTCGGGATGCAGGCGCCGCCGTACTGGGATGGATCAAAGGCAGGGCACGGCTTGTCGAGCAGCCGTGGCGGCATCAAGGGGAACCACGCGAACCCGATGATCGCCAGGGAGGTCATCGCAGCCAGAGTGTTGCGCCACCGCGGGAACACGTCGGCCCGCTTGACGTAGAGCAGGACGAACACGCCGAACGTGACGGCGAAGTGGAGCGTGCCGTAGTAGACGTTCCAGACCTGGATGAACCACCGGTATGACAGGAACCAATCCTGCACGGTTTCTTCGTGATAGAGCCCGAGCCATCGCTCGAGTTGGATCACTCGTTCGGCATTCGTGAACGCCTGGTCCGGGATGCCGTCCGCTGCGATCTTGTTCGACCCGAACAGGTTGCGGGTCCACGAATAGACCACATAGAAGGCGACGACGATGAGCGCTTCTTTCCACCAGAGCAGGCGGTGCTGTCGCTCGGGCGCCCATGCTGGGACATCCGAGCCTGCGGGTGCCTCGCTGGGCGCGAACTCTGGCTCAGCGCCCTCCATCGTGTTCATCGTAGGCCAACGTTACGTTCTCGTGACGAGTGATTCGTCGGTTGACCGGGTGAATTGCTCTGACGGGTGGCCCGGGGCCGGTACCACGACGGAGAAAATCAGTCGCTTGGCGAGCAGCACTTGCCCATGAACTCGTCGACACCGACGACGACGCGGGTGAACTTGCCGGCCGCAACGAGGCCGCCGGCGTCGGTGGCCGAGACTTCGAAGCGAAGGCGTCGCCCGTCGATCTTCTTGAGCACTGCCTCAGCAGACACTTCGGCGCCAACGGGCGTTGGCTGCAGATGATCGAACTGCACGCGCATGCCCACGGTGGTGGTGCCGGGTTGGAGGTGCCCGGTCATTGCGTTCTGGCAGGCCTCTTCGCAGAGCGCGATGAGGCGCGGTGAGCCGAGCACTTCAACGGTGCCGGAACCAAGTGCCGTCGCGGTGTCGCTATCGGCAACCATCAACTTGGCATCGCCTCGGAGTCCTGTCTCGAATTCCACGGTCGAAACGCTAACGCGGTGCCCGCCGCAGTGACACGGCATGACGAAACTGTCATGTTTCTGAACGAGTCGTATCCTCACCCGGGTGATCGATGCTGATGTCCTCGAACGAGTCCTCGCCGGTGCGGTACGTACCGGTGCCGAGTTCGCGGAGGTGTACGCCGAAGACAAGACCTCGACATCAGCCGGTCTCGATGACGGCCGGATCGAGCAAGTCACCAGTGGACGTGATCGCGGCGCCGGCATCCGCGTCATCGCCGGCGACACCACCGGTTTCGCCCACACCTCTGACCTGAGCGAGTCCGGGCTGGCAACTGCTGCGTCGGCCGCCGCTGCGGCCGCGACCCAGGGCGGCGGGGGCGTCCGCACCGTGTCGCTGACCAAGTCGCCGACACATCGCCCGAACACCATCGTGCATCGGCCCGACAGCATCGCGAAGGCCCGCAAGGTCGAACTCCTCCAGCGGATGAACGAAGCTGCCCGCACGTACGGTCCTGAAATCGTGCAGGTTTCTGCTGGGTATGGCGACAGCTCGAAACGCACGTTGATCGCCAACACCGACGGCGTGCTCGCCGACGACGAGATCGTCCGCACGCTGCTCCGTATCAGCGCGGTTGCCGACGGCGACTCCGGCATGCAGACCGGCTACCAGTCGATGGGCCACACCGTTGGGTTCGAGATCTTCGACACCGTCGATGTCGAAGAGCTTGCTCGCGATGCTGCACGCCAGGCGATCACCAAGCTGCTGGCCCGTCCCGCTCCGTCAGGTGCGATGCCCGTCGTCATCAAGAACGGCTCGGGCGGCGTGCTGTTTCACGAGGCCTGCGGCCACGGCCTCGAGGCTGACCTCGTGGCGAAGGAGGCGAGTGTGTACGCCGGCAAGGTCGGCGAACTCGTTGCCAACCCGCTCGTCACGCTTGTCGACGACGGCACGATGGTCGGTGAGTGGGGAACACTCGGGTACGACGATGAAGGCCACATCACGCAGCGCAACACGCTGATCGAGGACGGCATCCTCACCGACTACATGTGGGACTACCTGCGGGCCCGCAAGGAGGGTCGTCGTGGATCCGGCAACGGTCGTCGTCAGAGCTATCAGCACCTCCCGATGGTGCGAATGACCAACACGTTCGTGCTCGATGGGCCCGACACGGCCGACGACGTCATTTCTTCCACTCCGAATGGGGTCTACGTCGCCAAGCTCGGCGGCGGCAGCGTCAACACCGCCACCGGCGACTTCGTGTTCGGCATGACCGAGGCGTACTTGATCGAGGACGGCAAGATCACCGAGCCGCTGCGTGAAGGCAACCTCATCGGCAACGGCCCGAAGGTGCTGCAAGACATCGACATGCTCGCCAACGACTTCGCCATGGGGAACCCGGGCACGTGCGGCAAGGACGGCCAAGGTGTCCCCGTCGGCGACGGCCAACCCACCTTGCGGGTGAAGGAACTCACCATCGGAGGTACCGCAGCATGAGCGCCTTCGAGTCTGAGTTGCAGGTCGTCGCAGACCGCGTCGTCGCCCAGGCGAAGCCCGGCGAACAAGTCGAAGCGTTCGTCACGCGCGGCGGCGACACCGATGTACGCATCTATGAAGGGGCGGTCGAGCACTTCGTCTCAGCCCAGAGTGAAGGCGTCGGGATTCGCATCATTTCGGAGGGTCGGACCGGGTTCGCCTACGCCGGCACGCTCGAAGATGCGGCAATCGCCGAAGTGCTCGCGGAGGCTCGTGACAACGTGCAGTTCGGTGAGCCCGACGAATACGCGGCGCTCG
>JAJCXU010000599.1 GCA_029263275.1 Ilumatobacter sp. | reverse complement strand
CTGAGCCTTCGAAAGCGGGCGAACCATGGCCATGTCGATCACGTCGTCTCCGTGAGCCAGGCCGTGCTGGACAGACATCGCGAGTTCGGGTACTTCAAGGACACACCAGGCGACGTGATCTTCAACATCGCGTCGACGCGGGCGATCGAGGCCCCAGCGGAGTTGACCGGTGACGTCACGTTCGGATTCGTCGGTCGACTCGAACCCGAAAAGGGAATCGAAGTCTTGCTCGAAGCGGTGAGTCTGCTCGGCGATCGGAACTGGCGGCTGCGCGTTGCGGGCAGTGGCGATGCCGACTACGTCGCCGAACTCAAACGCAGGTTCAGGCATTCGCAAGTCGACTGGTTGGGTCACGTGGATGCCGATGACTTCTACGCCTCCATCGACGTGCTCGCCATCACCGCTGTCTGGCCGGAACCGATGGGTCGGATCGCCGTCGAGGCGGCCGTGCGTGGTGTGTCGGTCATCCACACCGACGCGGGTGGCCTCCCTGAGGTCGCGGCCTTCGCGGCGCAGCGAACCGAAGTGCAAGCCGGAAACGTGACCGAGTTGCAGCAGGCGCTGCAGGCCGTCCTCGATGCCCCGGCGTCGTGGCGCACGCGGACGTTCGACGACACCATCGATCTCGACACGTTTTCTGTCGATCGAGTCGTCGATCAGAACGAACAGGTCTTTAGTTCGCGCTCGACCGACTGAGTCGGGCGCGTTTGCCGAAACTGGCCGTCCAGGCGGACACGTCGAGTTCTGCACGGGCGGCGCGCGCTGCCAGCGTCGTGTTGACCCCGAGCCATGCCGCAACGAACGCTGGGGCGGCCCATTCCGAGAGTCCGACTGCTACGAGCGCAACGACGACAACGCATGCCACGGCGAGGGCGGTGATCGACGCCACGAGGAGCGCTCGCGTGCGATCGCCAGCGGCGAGCAGCATGCTTGCTGGGCCGCCGAGCACAGCGATGAAGTAGCCGCCCGCAACGATTGCGAGGACGCCGACCCGGATCACAACGTCGTCGCCAAAGACCAAACGGCCAGCCGGCGATCCGAACGCGACGAGCCCGACCGCGCCAAGCGTGGCAGCGATGGTCGTCAATCGATAGATGGGTCGAGCGCGGCCAATTGCATGGTCGTCATGGTCGACGATCTGGTGCATGTCGCGCGCCACCGCCTGGTTGCCGGCGAACGCGATCAGCCCAAGTGGTGCTGCCATGCGAATGGTGACGGCGTATCCGGTGAAGAGCGCATCGGTCATGAACCACCCGGCCAACAGGGTGTCGACCTGTCGCCCTGCCATGTTTGCCACGTTGTGGCCCGCGGCAAAACGGGACCGAGCCGCATGCAGCAGGCGGTTGTCCAGCTGTCCGTTGGTGGGTCGCACTAAAACGGCAACCGTGGCGGCACCGGCCAGCGAGTACCCAGCGAGGGCACACCACAACGGGTCGACGCTCGGTCGAGCGACGACGACTCCGACGAGGGCGAGCGCAGTGAGCAACGTGGCGGCGATTGGGCCGGCCACCGAGGCCAGGGCACGACGATCGAGCCCGCGTAAGAGCGGCTGCCCAGCAATGGCGAGCGCTGTCAGGATGGTGGCGACGCCGACGGCGACCGCGGATGCCGCATCGAGGTCGACCGCTGTGAATGTGACCACGCCAGCGATGACCCCGGCGGGCACGGCTCGCCGAGCTGAGGTGGCAAGCACAGCATTGGTGTACGCCTGGCGGTCGTTCTCGGCGTCGATGCGCGCAACATCGTGCACGGCGAGCACGCCGAGACCGAACTCGGAGATCGTCGCGAGCGCGATCATGATCACCGGCACGAGGAAGAAGTCTGCGACCTCGGCTGGGTCCCAACGCCGCGTCACGATGATGGCATTCAGGAGTCCCGCGAGGGTGCCCAGTAGTGTCCCACCCCATGCCTGCAGCAAGCGTTTCACGTTGTTCCTCGACGTTTCAGCAACGCGAAGACATTCGTGTCAACGACGTCTGCATGGTCGCATCGTACTGTTCGGTCATCGGCCCGTTTGGGACGCTTTGCCACCGGATCAGCCGCGCTCAATTCTCCGCGACGAGTTGACCGATGAGAATTTTGCATCTCCGGGAGCCTGACGTCGGCGGCGTGCAAATCATCGTGCAGCAGTACGCCGCGAACACACCTGAACTCGAACATGTCGTGGTCCACACGACACCGCGCCGGTCGTCGGTGGCATGGGTGTCGGCTGCTGACAACACGGCATTGTCACCGCTCGCTGACCGGTCGCTGTCGCTTCCACCGCCCTTCGCGTTGTCTCGGCTCGTCCGTGAGGTGCGGCCCGACGTGGTCCACGCGCATTCGTCGTGGGCAGGGATGTATGCGCGGACGACTCCGTTGCTCGGGGTGCCGATCGTCTACACGCCGCACTGCTTCGCGTTCGAGAGACTCGACCTGTCAGCTCGGTCGCGGGCCGTGCTTCGCCGAACCGAATCCCGCCTGCTCGGGCGGACAAAGGTGCTCGCGGCGGCGTCGCGTCGCGAGGCAGCGCTGGCGCGATCGCTCCGTTCCCCGGTGCCGTGCGCGGTCGTCGAGGTCCCGCATGCCGCTCCCAGCGAGCGAGGGCCGATTCGCGAACGTGCCGGGTCGCCGCTCGTCGTGGGGTGTGTCGGACGAATCGCCCCTCAGAAACGTCCCGACGTCTTCTTGGATCTCGTGCGAGCGGCGCGTCGACGAGGACTCGATTGTCGCTTCGTGTGGCTCGGAGATGGTGATGACGCCGTGGCCGCCGCGTTGCGTGATGACGATGTCGAAGTCACCGGGTGGTTGGAGCAGGATCGGGCGATCGAGCGAACTCGCTCACTTGACGCGTTGGTCCATGTCGCGGATTGGGAGGTTGGCGATCCGCTCGTCTGCCTCGAAGCTGCCGCGCAGGGCTTGCCGGTCGGATATCGGCACACGGCGTCGAGCGAACACAATGTCGTCGGCACCATGTTCGATGGCGTCGAGGCTGGTGTTGATTGGCTTGCGGCGCTTGTCAATGCCGAGGTGTACCAACGCTCATCGGCTGCTTCGCTCGATCAGGTCGCGTTGTTCGATTCCGAAACGCAGGGGCAACTGCTCCGCGAGGTGTACGGCCTCGCGCTGACGTAAGACGTCAGTCTCGGAGTTGTTCGATTGCCGCACTGAGTGCAGCTCGCATCGAATCGTTGGTGTAGGTCATGTGCGGGGGAGCGACCTCGGACTGGTGCGTGGGGTCCTGGAGCGCGGCGGCGATTGCCGCGATGTCGGTGGGCGCAACGAAGAGGACGCCGGGCGCTGCGACCTCGCGATGCGCAGCGATGTCTGAAGCAAGCACTGGCCGTTCGTGCAGTTGGGCCTCGACGACGACGC
>JAJCXU010000598.1 GCA_029263275.1 Ilumatobacter sp. | reverse complement strand
GATCCCGACGGAGAACGCGAGCACCAATCAGAAGAATTTCTGCACCCTGCTAGAGGGTCGACAGCCAGTCGACCGCCTCTTGGTAGATGTCCTCGATGGTGTTGTCGTCGAGAGGGTTGCGGTCCAGAAGGCCAACCTCGTCTCGTATCTGCTGGTAGATGATGGTCAACAGAAAGTTCTGAGTTGGTGTCGGTGATCGTCGGACAGCGGTGAGCAATCGGCTGGCCATCTCGACATCCTTCAGCGCCCATGCCAGGGCGGCCACGGGGATCAGAAGGTCGGGAAGGCCATCATTGTCGGCGCCTTTGGCTGCGGTGCTCCGCGCATCCGCGAACTGACGTCGGGTCGGCTCGACATCGCCTGTCGCGGCGGTAGCTGCACAGACCAGCACCGGCGTTGACCATGCCATCAGCCCTGGATCGAGGGTGTCGTGGAAGTGCCGATGAAGAGCCTCCCCGCTCGCCCGAGCATCCGGCGGGCTACGCGTGATCTGAGTGGCGAGGCCGATGAAGTAGTACATGCTCCACGGATAGTTGAATGCGCTGCCCTCGAGACGCGAACGAAGCTCGACCAGCGTGTCGGCGGCCTCGTCGAGCCTTCGGCCAAGTGCCAAGTGGACCGCCCGGTAGGCGAGTGCCACGTCCACGATCGTGTTGGCCCCGGCAGCTTCGGCGAGCATCATTGCTTCGTCCACAAGACCGATGGCCTTATCGACGTCTTCAAACGCGGTCATCCAAGAATGGACGATCAGCGAGACAGCGTTCTCCTCCGGTTCGCTGCCACGCTCAAAAAACTCGAGGGCCTGCCTCGAATCGTTTGCGATGCGGTCGGGTCGGCGAGATGGCAAACCGGCACCCGCGCACACGAGATGTAGCACACCCCGGTCGTGATCACTGAGCGGTAGTTCGACGAGGTAGCGGTCGATTCGGTCGATCGCGGCGAGCGCCCGCTGGCTGCCTTCGACTCGGTAATTGTCGGTCAGCGTGGTGAACAACAAGATGAGGTCATCAATCCGACCGGCTGCGGCGAGCCGATCTTCGACGGCGCGGTGATCTTCGTAGTGACGGTTGGCCCAATCGACGAGTTCGAAGGACGTGTACCTCGCCTGCATCGGGTAGTTGGTGAGATGGTCCAGGACCCAGCGGCTATGGCGTTCCAGGTACACATCGGAGTCGGTCTTCCGCTCCCACTGTTGACGAGCGAAGAGTTTGACCGTCTCGAGCAGTCGCTGGTGACCATCCTCAGCTGATCGAATCAGGCTTCGATCGGCCAAACCTCCCAGGGTGCGGGCGGGAATACCAACGTCGAGTCCTGAGCAGATCGCTTCCACGTCTTGGGCATCGAAGCTTGCAGGGAAGGCCGCCAACTGAAGCAGGAGTTCTTGCTCGTGCCGGTCCAACATCTGCCAACTGTCCTCGAGAACGCCAAGCAGGCTGGCCTGGCGGCGACCGCGGCCGCCACGGCGCTGGGAGAGCAGCTCGAAACGGCGGTCCAGACGCTCCGCCAGCTCGTCGAGGCTGAGCTGACGAAGCTGAGCAGCCGCCAACTCGATCGAGAGCGGCAACCCGTCGAGTTGCTCACATATCCGAGCCACAAGCGTGAAGTCTGTTGGGCCAACACCTGTCCCGATGCGCTCGGCTGCAGCGTTGAAGAGTGCGACAGCGGGTGACGCCGGATCGTTCCCGACACCGAGGGGGGCGACGTGGACTTGGCGCTCATCGATCAGCTGGAGCGGTTCCCGACTCGTTGCCAGAAACCGCGGTCTGGAAGTGCGTTCGAGCAGCTCGTCAACTACATCAGCGACGTGGTCGGTGATGTGTTCACAATTGTCCAACACGAACAGCAGATCGCGATCCGCGATCAGCGTTGCAAGCGCATCCACCAGATCAGCACCTGCTACCTGCAAACCGGCCGACGACGCAATGGTTTCCACGACTTGTTCGGGACTCGAGACTGGGACGAGGTCGACGAACCACACGCCATCGATGAACCGGTCGGCCAGGTCGCCGGCCACGGCCGTCGCCAGCCGCGTCTTGCCGGTGCCTCCAATGCCCAACAGCGTCACCAGCCGGTGATCGCCAACGAAGCTGCCCACCTGATCTATTTCCGCCTGCCGGCCAACCAGCGTGGTGCGTTCCACGGGGAGGTTGTGACGGACGGCGTCCAGGCTGCGCAGCGCCGGGAAGGATCCGCTGCCGTACTGGAACAGCTGCTCGGTCGCCGAAAGGTCCTTGAGGCGGAACTCGCCCAGGTCGACCAGTTCATCGGAGTCGACAAGTCCGGCTGTCACCGATGAGACGAGGATCTGGCCGCCGTGCCCAGCCGACATGATTCGCGCCGCCCGGTTCAGTGTTGAACCGAAGTAGTCGCCATCGCGTTCTTGAGCTTCCCCGGTGTGAATGCCCATTCGAACTCGCAGCGGCGTTGGTCCCGGCCAACTCTCAGCCTGCAGGAGACGCTGAGCATCGCCCGCAGCCGCGAACGCATCGCCTGCCCGGGCAAACGCCGCCGCGAAGGCATCACCCGCAGTGCTGAACACATAGCCACCGCTGTCCTCGATGACCGAACGCAGAATCTCGTCATGGCGTTCGAGAGCCGCCTGCATCTCCGTCGGAAACAACTCCCACAACCGAGTCGACCCCTCGACGTCGGTAAACAAATACGTCACCGTTCCCGATGGAGGCAAAACAACCGGCACACCAAAGGATTGCACACACGGCATCTACGCGATTGACGGCGCATATGAGCCGTTGCCGAGTCGCGAGACTTCTACCCAGTTGCAGCGCTCGATAATCACGACGTCGCGAGCCCACCTGGGCGCTCGGGATCCGGCATCATGCATTTCCGATCGGCCGCTGCCGTCCGTTGGCGTTGGTCTTTCGGACGCGCTTTGAGCGCTCTGGACGTCGCCCGTTGGTCCCGAACAGCTAGCGGTTCGCGGAGGTGCGCCGGGCCGCCGTTTGACGGAGCTGCACCGCTACGGCGGGAAAGTCGGCCGTCAGGGTGGCGAATTCCTGTGCCGACATCACCGCGACCCACAGGTCACAATCTGCCGTGACGGTCGCCGTACGGTGATCGCCGGCATCGCCGATCGACCTGAGCAGCGCGACCTCACCGAAGTGGTCCCCAGGACCGAGTGTGGCCACCTCCTCGCCATTGATCGACACGGTCGCCGAACCGTCGATGAGCACGCCGAATTCGCGGCCGACACTGTCCTCGTGCGTCAA
>JAJCXU010000597.1 GCA_029263275.1 Ilumatobacter sp. | reverse complement strand
GCGTACATGCCCGAGGACCGCCGAAGAGCTCACGCACCTTGTGGGTGAAACCACGAGAAATCGAGAGTCCGACCAGCTTGTCGTAGTGCGGTTCGATCCGCGTGCACTCCGTGTTCGGGTGCGTCTCCATGTGTACCCGAGCGGCAACGATCTCCATCGATGGGTACGCCACCTCGATGTCGACCTGCATGTGGTGAATGGTCAACGGATCGGGATCGATGTCGAGATAGAGACCGGGCGGCTTCTGATCGCGCACACCTCCTCTGATCAGCACACGATCTGACGCGACTCGAAACGCGCGGACGCGGTACTCGCGGTCGTGCAGTGCCTCGAGGGGTTGACCGTCGGCATCGACCGGATCGTCGTCGAGAATGTCATCGTGGGCAAAAAGGTCAGTGGCGCTCATTCGTGCCGACGGTAATCGTCGGTCCCTGTTGCGCCCCGATCGGATGAACGTCGAACAAATCGCCTCGCTGCGGCACGGACCTCGTATCGTCAGGTCGTGTCTTCCGACGCCACCACGACCCCATCGAGCCGCGAAACGGCCAATGCGCCGACACCAGACCTGCGCATCGTGGCGATGGTCGGCATCGCTGCCGGCGCGCTGGGTGGCCTGTTCGGAGTTGGTGGCGGGCTCATCATCGTTCCCGGCCTGGTCCTTGTCGTCAAACTCGAACGTCGGCTGGCCAACGGGACGTCGCTCGCAGCGACGTTGCCGATTGCTCTGGCCAGCCTGAGTACGTATCTCTACAACGACAACGTCGACTGGGCAGTGGCGGCGTTGCTCGCGACCGGCACCATCGTCGGTGCAATCATCGGCACCAAACTGCTCACGATCTTGCCCAAACGCACGATCACGATCGTGTTCATCGTCACGGTGCTCGCCACTGCGATCCGGCTGTTCACCACATCTGACACGACTGGCCGCGACGGTCTGACCATCTTCACGGCAATCCTGCTCGTCATCATCGGGCTCACCACCGGAACGCTTTCCGGGCTGCTCGGCATCGGCGGAGGTGTGGTGATGGTGCCCGCGATGGTCGTCGCTCTCGGCATGGTTCCCGTCATTGCCAAGGGCACGTCGGTCGCGGTGATCGTCCCGACGTCGATCATGGGCACCATCCGCAACCGCAAGACGGCCAACGTCGATCTGAAGGTCGCTGGGGTCGCCGGATTCAGCGGTGCTGTCACGGCGATCATCGGTGGCACAGTCGCCGACAGCATCAGCACGTCGGTGTCGAACGTCATGTTCGCCTTCTTGCTCCTCTTCGTCGCGGGGACGCAGTTCGTCACGCTGCGATCGGACCGACGAGCAGACCTCGCCGCCGCCGCTGCCTGAGCGGCGAGCCTCGAGCCGCTCCAGCCATCTGGCGGAGAGCGCTCGACTGCGCCAAGATGTCGCAGTGCTCGCAGTCGTCATCGTCGCCCATCCGTGCGCCGACAGTCTGACGCACGCACTGGCCGCCCGGGCGGAGGCCGGCCTCCGCTCCGCCGGATACGACGTGACGCTGCTCGATCTCTACGCAGTCGGTTTCCGCGCAGCGATGAGCGAGGAAGAACGCAGTGCCTACCACGAGGACCAGCCGATTCTTGATCCGATCGTTGCCGAACACGCCGAGCTGATCACCTCCGCGTCAGCCGTCGTTTTCGTGTACCCCACCTGGTGGAGCGGGCTGCCAGCAATCCTCAAAGGATGGCTCGAGCGCGTCATGGTGCCCGGTGTGGGATTCACCTTCCACGAGCGGACGGGCAAGGTGCAGCCGGGCCTCCGCAACATTCGTCACCTCGTCGGCATTTCCACCTACGGCTCACCGCGCGCTGCGGTGCGCCTGATCAACGACAACGGCCGGCGCACCATCATGCGGGCACTCAGATTGAGCTGCGGGCTCCGCACTCGAACCCGCTGGCTCGGGTTGTATTCGGTCGACACGTCGACCGATGCCGATCGCGACGAATTCGCCTCATCGGTCGAGCGGAAGATGGCGTCACTCTGATGCGCCTGCCACGACTCCCGATCCGTCGTGCCAAAGGCTCGACGCGGGCCCTCGTCGTCTACTGCCACCCATCTCCGACGTCGTACGTCTCAGTGGTACGCGACCGCGTGCTCTCTGGTCTCGAAGCCGCAGGAGCCGAAACCCGACTCATCAACCTGTACGAGGAGGGTTTCACTCCCGAGTTCAGTGCGGCCGAACGAACCGCGCACCTCGAACCTGGCACCGATCCGGCCATCAGCGACCACGCAGACGCGCTGCAGTGGTGCAACACCTTGATTCTCGTCTACCCCACGTGGTGGGCCGGCCAACCCGCAATGCTCAAGGGCTGGTTCGACCGCGTCTTCGTCAACGGCGTCGCCTGGGAGCTCCCCGCTGGCAGCAACCGACTCCGTCCGTTGCTGCACAATGTGCGCCGCATCGTGGCGGTCACCACGCACGGCTCACCCAAGTACATCAACGCCATCGAGGGAGAGGGCGGGAAGCGGACGCTCACGCGGGCGCTCCGGCCGATGTGCCATCGCTTCTGTCGCACCAGCTGGTTGGCGCTCTACAACCTCGACCGCTGCGATGCCGACCGGCGAGTCAGATTCCTCGACCGCACCGAGCGAGCGATCACCGAACTGACGCGCTGACCCGTCGATTCAGCCTCGGGCGATTGCGACGGCGAGTTCGGCAGCAACGATCGCGTTGTTTTCTGCGAGCGCAAGATTCGCCGGGATGCTGCGCCCCTCCGTTGCCTCACCGATTCGACCGAGCACGTACGGCGTCACCTTTGCCCCGGTGATGCCGGATGCATCGCATTCGACCAGCGCCGCTGCCAAGACGCCGTCCAACTCCACAACGTCGAGTTCGTCGGCTTCGGGGATGGGCACGGTCACCAACACGCCCAGGTCAGGGCGTGTGAGCGAACGAGCAACGCGGGCAACCTCATCGGCGGTCTCCACCCGATGTGGCACCGGGAGGCCGGACGACCGGGTGTAGAACGCCGGGAACCAGTCGTGCCGCCATCCGAGGACCGGCACG
Organism: Ilumatobacter sp.; assembly: GCA_029263275.1. Classification (GTDB taxonomy): domain Bacteria; phylum Actinomycetota; class Acidimicrobiia; order Acidimicrobiales; family Ilumatobacteraceae; genus Ilumatobacter_A. The sequence continues at coordinate 216 of JAJCXU010000597.1, read as the reverse complement.
CCTGCTGTCTCGAGATACTCGAGTGTGCGGGGCAGATCGAGGAACGCCTTCGCTCCCGCCGACACCGCGACGATGTTGTGTCGGGCCAGCGCGTCGAGGTCAGCAGACACGTCACCTGTCGTCTCAGCACCGCGATGCACACCGCCCAGCCCGCCGGTAGCGAACACGCGCACGCCACCGGCAGCAGCAATCGCGACCGACGCCGACACCGTCGTC
>JAJCXU010000596.1 GCA_029263275.1 Ilumatobacter sp. | reverse complement strand
CAGCCAGTGCGGCGGCGTACGTCTCATTGCCGACGGTCCACTGTTCCATCGGCGACTCACGGGTGTGCTCGGCCCACATCGCCTCGCCCTTCACGATGAACGGATCGGCAAGTCGCACCGGAACCTCGAAGTCGGTGATGTGGAGCAAGGGGCGCCCGTGCCGGGCCAAGGCCGCCCAGTACCACGCGGTGCGGCCCACCAAACGGTGACCCGAGATGACGCCGAGCTTGGCGTCATCGGTCCAGGCGACAAAGACCCACTCTTCGACGTGAGCGTCCGGGTGTCGGCCGTCATCGAATGCTGCGCCGCCATCGACACCGTGGTCGTCGGAGATCGGGCTCACGATCAGGCAGACTACGGGGGTGTTGCGATACCGATACCTCAGTCTCGACTGGATCAATGAACTCACTGCGCAGGTCGCGGCGAGCGAGCACATGCGCGAAATCGCGGGCTCGCACCAGATCGGCGTCACCCAGGTCGTCTCCGACGGACCCGAAGGCGACGTCACCTACCACCTGCAAGTTGGCGATGGCGAAGCGTCCTTCGGCGCGGGGGTCGCTGAACCCGAAGACGTGAAGATGGAGCAAGGTTGGGACACAGCCGTCGCTGTTGCGACCGGCGAGATGAACGCCCAAGAAGCGTTCATCAACGGCCATATCCGGTTGTGGGGCGACCAGCAGAAGTTGCTCGACAATCAGGCCGTGTTCGGCGCGCTCGACGCCGTGTTCGCCTCGGTCAAGGAACAGACCATCTACGAGTAGTTCGCTCGCTCAGCCACCGGCGAGACTGGTGCGATGAGCGGAAAACTCGAAGGTCGCGTCGCCGTCATCGTCGGTGCCGGACAGACACCTGGCGAGACGATCGGCAACGGACGCGCGACCGCCCTCACCTTCGCGCGTGAGGGAGCGCGCGTCGTGCTGGTCGATCGGGATCGCGGACGGGCCGAAGAGACTGCCGCTGAAATCGACGGCGACGCCGTGGTGGTCGCGACCGACATCGCGAGCGACGACGGGCCCGAGCAGGTGGTCGCTGCAGCGATCGATGCGTTCGGAGGCATCGACATCCTCCACAACAATGTCGGGATCGGAATGGGCGACGCGCCGCCGCACCGCCTTACCGACGACGCGTACGACCGGATCATGGACGTCAATCTGCGAGCGCTCTGGAGGACCTGCCGTGCTGCCACGCCCGCGCTGCGGGCATCTGATCACGGCGCGATCGTCAGCGTTTCTTCGCTCGCCGCCGTGGCAGCTGCGACAAATCTCACCGCCTACAAGCTGTCCAAGGCCGGGATCAACGCCCTCACCCAGAGCTTGGCGCTCTCGAACGCCAAATACGGCGTGCGCGCCAATGCGATCATGCCCGGGTTCGTCGACACACCGATGGGAGTGGATGCTGCAGCGGCCGCGAGGCACATCGATCGGGCCGCATACGCAGCATCTCGAGCCGAGCAGGTACCGCTCGGGCGACAAGGCTCAGCATGGGACATCGCAAACGCCGCGCTCTTTCTCGCATCCGACGACGCCGCGTGGATCACCGGGGTTGTCCTGCCCGTCGACGGTGGCCAATCGGCACGCATCGGCTGATCGCCGGTCTTGGTTAGCCTCGGGGCATGCCCGAGATGCCTGAGGTCGAGGCGCACGCCGAGCGCCTGGAGCAGCGATTCGCTGGACGCGTCCTCGCGAAGTTCACGCCGTTCAACTTCACGGCGTTGAAGACTGCGGTTCCCGCGCCAGACGAGGCGTACGGACTCCCGCTGTTGAGTGTAGGGCGTCGCGGCAAGTACCTGATTCTGCGGTTCGAACCCGTCAGCTTCGTCATCCACCTGATGCAGGGCGGCCGGCTGCTCGCTGACGAGAAGCGTTCGGCGAAGCCGCGCGGCGGGCAGGCTCGATTCACGTTCGAACCGGTCGAACTCGAGGACGGAACCATCGACGAGACCGCGCTCCTGCTCACCGAGCAGGGCAAGGAGCGACGCGCCGGAGTGTGGTGCATCCCATCCGCCGAACTCGAGACGACGCTCCCGCTCGCGAAACTCGGCCCGGAAGCGGCGGGCATCAGTGCCGCCGATCTCGCCGAGCGATTCGCAACGCATTCGATGCGCGTCCACGGGTTTCTCCGACACCAGGGCATGGTCGCCGGAGTCGGCCGTCGGCTCTCGAACGAGATCTGTCACCGTGCGCAGATCTGGCCGTTCGCAACGACCAAGAAGCTCGGAGCAGACGGCGCCGCCAAGGTGGCGGCAGCGATCGACCACTGCGTCGCCGAAGGTCTGGCATACGAACGGACCCGCGACAACATGAGTTCGTCGAAGGATCGACCGAGCGCTGTCCACAAGCGAACGGGTGAAGCGTGTCCCGTGTGCGGCGACATCATCCGTGAAGTCGAGTACTCCAGCTATTCGGTCAACTACTGCCCGACCTGCCAGACCGGCGGCAAGGTCCTCGCCGACAACACCACCAGCAAGTTCCTCAAGTGACCCGTCAGTCTGTGCCAGGCACAGACTGACCGGTGCGTATCCTCTGGGTATGCCGATTCATTTGCGTGCTGACGAATCCGACTATGCGCCGAACGTCCTCTGCCCGGGTGATCCGGTCCGGGCGCAGTACATCGCTGAGACATTCTTCGATCCTGGGTTCCGCCAGGTCAACGCCGAACGCGGGATGCTTGGCTTCACCGGAACCTTCGACGGCAAGCCGATCAGCGTTCAGTCGACCGGCATGGGAGCGCCGAGTGCGGGGATCGTGTTCGAGGAGTTGATCATGCTCGGCGCGAAGCGACTGATTCGCGTCGGCACCTGCGGCGGCCTGCAAGCGGGCATGAACATGGGCGACACGGTGATCGGCATCAGCGCGTCGTCCGACGACAGCACTCCCCTTCGGTATGCCCAGATGCCTGGCTACGCACCCAGCGCGACGTTCACCCTTGCCGAGACCGCCGCACGCCTCAGCCGAGAATCCGGGGCAGGCGCCGTGCACACCGGTGTCATCGTCACCTCCGGCATCTTCTACGACCCCGACCCCGGCACGTTCGGCCGCTGGAAGCGACTGGGCCACCTGGGGGTCGAAATGGAAGCAGCGATGATGTACACGATCGCTGCGGTCAAGCGGATCGAAGCCCTCGCCATCATGACCGTCAGCGACATCCTCGGCGACGACGGCAGCACCGAACGCATCACTGACGAGGATCTCAAGGCCGGCGTCGATCAGATGATGCAGATCGGGTGCCGCGTCGCCGTCAGCTGAATGCGACACACGGGGCCTGACCCGGACACAATTCTGGGTGACGCACGTCGCTCAGACGCCCACTGCAGGGTGGGCCTCGTTAGCGTCGGCCCGTGACTCAACTCGCTCCCGACGCTGACGCGGCCGCTTCAGCCCGGCAGCAGTACCGCATGAGCCAGCGGGAGTTGCTGACGTTGATGTCGGCGATCATGGCGATGATGGCGCTCGGCATCGACATGATGCTGCCGGCCTTCGATGAAATCAGGACCGCCTTCGACCTCGGAGACGCATCGCCACGCGCTGGCCAGGTCATCACCGTCTTCTTCTTGGGCCTCGCCGTTGCACAACTGGCGTGGGGGCCCGTCGCCGATCGCTATGGCCGCAAACCCGTGCTGTACGCCGGCACGGTCATCTTTGTGGTGGGTGCCGCGGGCTCCGCACTCGCCCCAACGTTCGAGCTCCTCCTCCTCAGTCGTTTCATCTGGGGCATCGGTGCCGCGGGAGCACGCGTCGTGGCCACCGCGATCATTCGCGACCGCTTCGTTGGAAGTCAGATGGCCAAGGCGATGTCGCAGGTGATGGCGGTCTTCATGCTCGTGCCGATCCTCGCCCCTGCGGTCGGGGCCGGCATCATCGCCGTCCTGCCATGGCGCTGGATCTTCTGGTTCTGCACGGTGTTCGCCATCGTGATCACCCTCTGGAGTGTCCGCATGCGCGAGTCGCTGAATCCGGCGCACCGTCGGCCACTCCATCTTCGCTCGACCGTTGGTGGCTATGTCGAGGTCGCGCGAACACCGGTGACGTCTGGCTACACGACGGCGACGATCTTCTTGCAAGGCGTGTTCACCACCTATCTGGCGAGTAGCGAACTGATCATCAGCGAGGTCTTCGATCGCGAGGCACAGTTCCCGGTCATCTTCGGCCTCGTCGCCGTGCTCTTCGCCGGCGGTGCCCTTCTCAACGGCCGCATCGTCGTGCGCATCGGCATCCACCGCCTCATCAACATCGTCTATGCCGTGCTGATCCCGATGACTCTGGTGCTCTGCGCGGTTTCGATTGCCGCCGATGGCCGACCGAGCATCTGGATCTTCATGCCGGTGCTCGGAGTCACCCTGTCATCGTTCATGTTCCTGACGCCGAACCTCAACACCGCCGCGCTCGAACCGGTCGGTCACCTCGCGGGAACCGCGTCGGCCTACGGAGGAGCGGTCCGCATGGCGGGCGGTGCGGTGCTCGGCACGATGGTCAGCGCCTGGGTCAGCGATTCCACCACTCCCTTCGCCATCGGCATCGCGTTGCTGTGCATCGGATCGTGGATCACCGTCTTGATCGTGCGACGCCAATCGCCCGAACTCGCGACCCATCACCTCCGGACGCCAGTCGTCGCAACGAGTTGACACGCGTCGGGAACTCAGCCCCAGGCCGTAGCGTCCAATCAGCATGAAACGAGCTCTGACTGCAGCCATCGCTTGCGCGACCTTGTTCGCCCTGAGTGCCTGCGGGAGCGACGGTGCGTCCGACTCATCCGGCAGCCAGACGACCGACTCGGCGTCGGTGACCAACCCAGACGATCAGAGTGACCTGACCGAACTCTCCGCCATGCTCGCTGGACGAACGTTCCTGTCATCGAATGTCGACGGCTACACACTCGTCGAGGGCACGCAGATCCGACTCTCGTTCG
>JAJCXU010000595.1 GCA_029263275.1 Ilumatobacter sp. | reverse complement strand
CTGGTGTCAGGGCTTCTCCGAACCGAACTCCGGCTCAGACCTTGCGTCGATCAAGACCACGGCGATCCTCGATGGCGACGAGTGGGTCATCAATGGCCAGAAGGTCTGGACCACACAAGGTCACCATGCCGACTACTGCTTCCTGCTGACACGGACCGACCCTGACGTCAAGAAGCACGCCGGCATCTCCTACATGCTCGTCCCCATGAAGCAAGACGGCGTCGAGGTCCGCGGGATCACACAGCCCGACGGCACCGCTGAGTTCTGTGAAGTGTTCTTCGACAACGCACGTTGCTCGAAGGACGCAGTGGTCGGTGGAGTCAACAACGGCTGGAAGGTGGCCAACTCCACGCTCGGATTCGAGCGCGGACAGTCAGCCACGACCGGCTTCCGCCGATTCGCTGAGGAATACCGCCTCCTCGTCGAGAAGGCACAGGAGAACGGCGCCATCAACGACCCGCACATTCGGCAGCGGTTGATGCAGTACTACTCGAAGATCGAGATCTTGCGATTCAACGGTCTGCGCAACCTGACCGCCACACTGAACAAGACCAAGGACATGAGCACCGCCGCACTCGGTGCCACAAACAAGCTGTTCTGGACCGAGATGCATCAGCGGGCAATGGAGCTTGCACTCGACATCTACGGCAGTGACGCCATGCTGATCGACGCGGGACCCGAAAGCGGCGGCTGGCCGGGGGCCAGCCGCGATCAGCGTCGCGACGGCTACCCGGTCAGTCCGATGCTTTCGTCGTTCTTCTTCTCCCGCTCCGAGACGATCTGGGGCGGAACCAGCCAGATTCAGCGCAACATCGTCGGCGAGCGGGTGCTTGGCCTGCCGAAGGAACCCAAGCCGCCGGCGGGCGACTGAGCGAGCTCGGAGTGTCTCGACCATGACCATCCGAGTCGGCGTGATCGGCGCGGGCGGGATGGGCCGCGAGCACATCAAGAATCTCGCGGCGCTCGAGGGCGTCGACGTGGTCGTGATCGCCGATGTCGATGCCGCGGCCGCTCTCGACGCGGCGGGGTTGTGCGATGCGGCTGCTTCCACCGACGCCGCGGGTGTGGCGGCAGATCCAAGCCTCGACGGCGTGGTGATCGCATCGCCCGACCACACGCATGCCGACCTGACGATTGCGGCAGTTGAGCGCGGCGGATTCGTCCTCTGCGAGAAGCCGTTGGCCAGCGGTGTGCCCGACGCTGAGCGCGTCGTCGCCGCCGAGGTCGCCGGGGAACATCCTTTGGTGCAGGTCGGCTTCATGCGGCAGTACGACCCGGCACATCTGCACGTCCAATCGGCAATGGGTGAGCTCGGATCGGTCCGGCACGTTCGGCTGGTGCATCGCAACACAAATCACGAGGCGGAACGCCCGCTCGATCTGGTTTTCTCACAGTCGCTGATCCACGACGTGCACACGGCTCGATGGTTGACAGGAACGGAGTTCTCCTCCATCACCACGCACGTGGTCAGTGGTCCGCGACCGGTTGAGCATGTGATGTTGCTCGGTGCGATGGCGGATGGATCGACGGTCACGATCGAGTTCGTCGAAGCGACATACGGCTACGACGTCGAAGTCGAGGTCACGTGCGAGCACGGCATGGTGACCGCAGCGCAGCCGTCGCAGCCCGTCGTCCGATTCGAAGGAGCGGCCCACCAGCACGTCGGCGACGATTGGTTCGGCCGATTCAGTGAGGCCTATCGCCTGGAGGCAGCGGACTGGGTCGCCGGGATCCGGGCTGGCGAGGTGCGTGGACCGACGTCCACCGATGGATTGGCTGCGCAGCGCGTCGTCGACGCGGCCGTCCGGTCGGCAGCATCGGGCCAGCGCGAACAGGTCTGATCAGTCCTTTCGCCTTGGGATGGAAATGGCCGGGAACGACAGCAGGCTGCTGTGACTTCCGGCCAAGTGGCGCGACTACTCCGCCCGAGGGCGCACGTCGTCGGCATGATTGGGAGATGGCACTGACCGGGCGCGGCGCACGCGATGTCGACGCCGCTGCAGCGGTCGTGGAAGACCGGCTCGTCACGCGCCCGTTCGTCATCGTCACCCTGAGCGCCCTCGCCTTCTTCATGTACATCGGCACGTTGGTGCCGTTGGTGCCGCTGTTCATCGAAGGCCCGCTCGAGGGCGGCGAATTCGCACTCGGCCTCAACGCAGCGGTGTTCGCCATCGCCGCGATCTTTGCTCGGCCCTTGCTCGGCCGCCTCGCCGATCGATACGGCCGTCGATCGATCATCATCGGCGGCGCGTTGACCGCGGCGACCGGTGGCATGTTGATGAGCCAGATCGACTCACTCGCGGTGCTCATGTTTCTGCGCGTGCTCACCGGCGTTGGTGAAGCGGCTGTCTTCGTCGGCGCTGCGACCCTCATCGCTGACCTCTCGCCACGGGAACGTCGGGCCGAAGGCGCGAGCTACTTCTCGGTTGCGGTGTTCAGCGGGCTCGGGATGGGCCCGGTCTTCAGTGAGTGGCTGCTCGATGACGTCAACTTCGAACGTACCTTCATCGCTGCGGGCGGCTTTGCGATTCTGGCCGCAGCCATTGCCGTCTTCGCCCCGGCACGCGTCGAATCACCTGATGATGGTGGAGCAACCGCGGTGGACTCGACTCGCCGCGGCGCCCCGCCAGTGAAGGCGCTTGCCGACAGCGGAATCTTCAAGTTCATCCACCCTGCAGCGATTCTG